>JBKJKS010000498.1:0-4845 GCA_046597295.1 Saprospiraceae bacterium | reverse complement strand
CCACGTTGCCGGTCGGAACGACGGCCAGGTCCTTGGTTTTCACCGACGCCACTGCACTGGTCGTTTGCCGTCGGGTCTCCGTGGTGTAGCCGGTCACGATGACCTCGCTGAGCGCGGATTCGGAATCCTGCATTTGCACATTGAGGGTGCTTTGTGTCCCCAGTGCCAGTTCCTGGGTGCCAAAGCCCGTGGCCGAGACGACCAGTATGGGATTGTCGCCGTTCACCGTGACGGTATAATTGCCATCGGCATCGGAAACCGTTCCGGTGGTAGTACCCTTGACCAGCACGGTGGCCCCGGCCAAGGGACTACCATCGCTGGAAGTGAGGTTGCCCGTTACCCGGCGCTCCTGCGCTGTCAACGAGGTTGCGCCTAGAAAAAGCAGGAGTAGCCAGACCACTCCAAACTTAGGCCTTGTGTAGAACGTTTGATTCATAATCAAAGAATGAGTTTAGGTTAAAAGTAAAAAGGATGAAACACTGCTTGAAAAGCTAGTCAAAAAAAGGTCGAAAGCCAGGCGGGGCAAGGGCCGGAAAGGTTAAGGGGCCTGAAATAAGCCCCAGATGATCAGCAGGCTTGCTTTTACAAATTTTATGCAAAAGAAATGCAGGCGGATAGAATATAATTCTGCACAGGAATTTCATGGCGAAACAAAGAGCAGAATATTAATCAGGCTTTGCAAACAAATTAACAAAAATATTTTTGCCTGACCGCTAAACGGATGATTGGTAATATAATACGTAACCTTTTGCAAACAGCAGGTGACCCCGGCCTGCAAAAGTCAAGCAAAAACACCGTTTAATATCCGCATGGCGGTTGGAGCAAAGAATATTCTTCCAGCACTGTCTTTGCAGAGTTTATTTAATTTTGTTTGCAGTTCATTGTATCATTGTGGGACAATGGTACGAAGTTGCGCGAATACGCACCAAACAATTGGCCACTTTTGAAAAAATAATTTCGATGCAACGCCAGGAGGCATACACCGAACCCGCTGACCAACCGGATAAGTTTTTGCCCAGCGTCTCGATCGATTGCGTGATTTTCGGGTTTCACGACGACCAGCTCAAGGTGCTGTTGATCAATTTCAAAAACACCACTATCTGGGCGTTGCCGGGCGGCTACATTCGTTTGGAAGAGGATATGGACGAGGCGGCGTGTCGGATTCTGCGGGAGCGCACCTCGGTACAGGACATTTTTCTGGAGCAATTCTACACGTTCGGTCAGCGGGAACGCGTCTGCCGGGATCTGCAGCAAAGGATCTTCGATGCGCTGGGCATTCCGCTGTCGCCCGATGCCTGGATCAGCCAGCGCTTTGTGTCCGTCGGTTACTACGCCCTGGTTGATTTTTCCAAGGTCATGCCCAACCCTGACGAGCATTTGGAAGTATGCACCTGGTATGGTCTGGATCAATTGCCTCCCCTGGCCTTCGACCACTCGGACATCGTGCAAAAAGCCCTGACTGCTTTGCAGTCAAGGCTGGATCATAATATAGTGGGCTTCAACCTGTTGCCAGACACCTTTACGATGGCCGAGCTGCAACGTCTGTACGAGACTATTCTGGGGAAAAAACTGCTGCGCACCAACTTTCAGCGCAAAATGCTGGGCCTGGAAATCCTGGAGCGGGTGGATAAACGGTTTTCGGGCGGGGCACATAAAGCGCCGTATTTGTACCGGTTTGAGCTGTCCAAAGAGATGAGCTATGACCAAGGGCAAAACGCCTGAAAAACAATCTTGCTGTGGGCGACCATTGCCATTTTGCCTGACCGTCCCTGCCAATGATACGGGAAGGTCATACACGGTGATTTATGGCTTTTCAAAGAATTTATCGGTCCCCCAGTTTGCAGGATTGGTAATAATATAATTGGAAATATTGGAGTAGGCGCGTTCATCGCGGATGATATGTTCCCAATAATTGCGTTGCCACAACCGACCATTGAAACGGGTCCAACCCTGGTTTTTCACCCCCCGTATATATTCGTTGGTCGACATCGTTTTAAACCATCCCACCACCCGATGTAGGGGCGACCCTATGTGGTCGCCCGAATCCGCGTGGTCGCCCGAATCCGCGTGGTCGCCCGAATCGTCAGGTTCGCCCAAATCATTACCCCCATCCAAATCATCACGAACCCCCAATCCCACATTTTCCAGAATACAATGAAAATGATTCGGCATTACGACCCCGGCATGGCAATGGATGTCTGGAAATTTGTTTTCCAACTCTACATACCAGCGTCCGACCATACTCCCAGCCTCGTTCAAATGCATTATGCGGTCGATGACTTGACCAAATAAACAGGCCCTGTCTTGCAGGCAGATCGTGATGAAATACAATCCCGCCTGGGAATAATCATAGCCCTTTAGCCGGATGCTGCGGCGGTGGTGCTTGTTTGGATCATATTGGTTTGGCATGGGCCATTACATTGTCTCTTGGTGTCGGGAGATGGAGAAGTGTGGGATTACTTTTGAAAGACCGCGTTTAGGCGACGATGATTGGGCGACCGCGATTTGAACGACTACGTTTGGGCGACGATGATTTGGACGACCACGTTTTGAACGACCGCGTTTGGGCGACCACAAAGGGTCGCCCCTACCGTTTGCGGACCAGGCTGTCCATGGGATGGTGCGCTTCCAACGTATTCCGGAGCGCTGCGGCCCAGGCCACGAGCTCCGTTTGCTGCGCCGGCGATAGCGCTGCGTTGTGGTGAATGAACGTATACGAGTTCAGCGGCATTTCGCCTTCCTGCACCATTTCCTCGATCTCTTCCAGTTTATGGTACTGGCGAGGCAGCTGGTAGGCGGCGAATTCTGAGAAATTAAGGTGGCCTTTACCCTCGTTCACGTGCCCATCCAGCCAAAGCCCGACGGGTTGCAGGTGGGCATACCAGGGATACGTTGTGGAATTGCTGTGGCAATCGTAGCAGGCCGTGCGCAGGGTGGCTGCTACGGAAGCCGGTACGGGAAAGACACGGCTGATGTCATTAGAGGACTCGTTCGATTGATTCTTGGCCGGCCGCACGAATTGCAGCAGTAGCAAAGCGACCAGCAAAGTAAGCAGAACAGGCCGAATGTATTTCTTCATAGTGGAGAAGCAGATCAATGACGGGTGGTAAAGGTAGCGGTACGGATACCAATGGATGCGTCCCTTCCGGCAGGTGATTTCGCAAACCGCTACTGTTTGGTTGCCGGCCTTGAAGACTTTTGCGGAGCGGCGGGCACCGGTCCCCCACCCTGCTGCTCACCGCCGCCTTCGCCATCCTTCAGGTCATCGTTTTTCACCGAACGCGTTTTCTTTTTCGGCGCATCCGTAGTCAACTTGCCCAGGCGGTAGTTGAAAGTCAGTTTAACGCCCCGGTTGAGCAGCTGGGTTTCGCTGATCTGGCTGAAATCCGGCGCCGATAACTCGGTGTGCATAATGACCGTACGGGCAGTCAGGAAATTCTCGGCGGCCAGCCCGATACTGCCCTTGCCGTTGGCCAGGTCCTTCTTCAGACCGAGGTTATAGCCCCGGAAACTCCCCTGGGTGCCCTGTAGCTGGACCTGCCGGCCGCGCATAAAGGCAAAACCCTGCAAGCCCCAGCCCCGACCGAGTTTGATCTGGGTCATCAGGCGACCGCCGATGGTGAAGCCCGAATTTTTAGCCGCGACGCTCGTGCCGCCAGCAGCGGGCGCCTGGCCTTCCAACTGGACGTACAACAAATCGAAACCGCCATTGATGCTCCAGAAGGGCGCGATTTGCACGTTGGCGAACACGTTGGTGCCGTAGGCACGTTGCCGCCCGACGTTCCGGTAGGTCGTCACCAGTGCACCGGCCAGCGTATCCGCCGGCAAGCGGACCTGGGAAATGGCGTTGTTGGTCTGGCGTCCAAAAAACGAGATATTCAGGTTGGTCTGCTTGATCTGCTTGCTGAAACCCATTTCAATATTATTGGTCAGTTCCGGACGCAGGGCCGGGTTGCCGATGCTGATGTTCTGGCTGTTGGTGTTGTTCACATTCGGGTTCAGTTGCTGCAGACCCGGCCGTTGGATACGGCGATTGTAGCCGGCTTTCAGCGTCAGGCCATTGTCGAGGGTCTTCGATACGTTGAGGCTGGGTACCAGCTGGCCGTAGTCGGGCACATCGAATTCTCCGTTTTCGCGGGTTTTGGCGGTGATGGACGTGTATTCATAGCGCGAACCGACCTTGAACGCGTATTTGCCGGGTGTCGTGAGGGTGTAGGACACGTACGCTGCGCCTACATTCTGGCGATAGTCCAGTGCGTCGGCGGGTTGGGTGGGATCGGGCGTGTAGGGCGACTGCGCATTGGCCGCGGTGCGGTATTCGTACGCACTATTGACCATCCGGAAAATGCCTTTACCGCCAAATTCGATCAACTGCCGGCTGCCGATCGGCGTTTGGTAATCGGTCTGGAAGGTCAGCTCCCGGTTGGTATTGAAATTCAGGTTTTGCTGAAGATTTTCCGGTTCGCCGTTCACGGCCAGCCAGTTCGCATCGTAGTTATTGGTCAATCCGCTGCGGCTGTACTGGCTCGATATGCTCCATTCCTGCCGGGGCTTGAAGGTGCGCAGGTAGTCGAGGTTCAGGTCTACATTGTTGGAATAGTCGCGGCTGTCTACATCCCGCAAGAGGTTGTCCACCACCAGATTATTTTCAAATAATAGGGTTGTCTGGTCCTGTTGTTTATGCAGATTGCGCACACCGAAGCGCAGGCCGGCAGTGATGGACTGTTTCTCGGAAATGTCGTAGTCAAAGCCCAGGTTGTAGTTTCCAAATACCCCCCGGTCCCGCGAGTTGACATCCTGATCGGTGACCAGCGTCTGGCCGTTCGCCATGGTTGTCTGGTCCAG
>JBKJKS010000290.1:0-2660 GCA_046597295.1 Saprospiraceae bacterium | reverse complement strand
TTTTTTACCGGCGCTTTTTTCTTCTTTTCGAACGCGCCCGGCATCTCCTTCTCGATCATCGCTTTTACGTCGGCCAGCGTCAGTGTCTGGGCCTGCTCGGGAGTCATCTTGCCGCTTTCCAGACGCGGCAGATTGATCATGGCCTTGCCAAACTTGATGAATGGCCCCCAGCGGCCGTTTTCAACGCTGATCTTTTCCTCCGGCCAGTGGTGGATGTAGCGGCCGGCTTCTTTCTCGATCTTCGCCTCCAGCAGTTCTATGGCTTGCTTTTCGGTGATCTGGTCAAAGTTGTAGCGGGTTGGCACGTTCACGTACAGATCGGCCCATTTAATGAAGGGTCCGAAGCGGCCTTTGCCCTTGGTGATCGGCAGGTCCTGAAAATGCCCCAGCGGACGGTCCGCTTCCTGCTTGGCCTGCACCAGTTCGATCGCCCGCTCGTAAGCGATCTCATAGGGGTCTTCGCCCTTGGGCAGGGAGATGAACTGGGTGCCAAACTTGACGTAGGGACCGTAGCGACCGCTGTTCACTTCCAGGGTCTCGCCGGCGTAGTCACCCAGGGTGCGCGGCAGGGCGAATCCTTCCAGCGCTTCCTCCAGGCTGACCGTATCCAGGTTCTGACCGGTGCGCAGGTTGGCGTAGCGCGGCTTTTCTTTGTCCGCCAGTTCTTCGCCCGTACCGATCTGGATGACGGGTTTACCCAGGCTGCTCATGCGCACCAGCACGGTGCGGCCCGTAGCGGGGTCCTTGCCGAGGATCCGTTCGCCACTCGCCCGGTCGGCTTCGGCCAGTGTTCTTTCCACCTCCTGGTGGAAGGGCCGGTAGAACTTATCGATGACCTTGGACCAGACGATCTTGCCTTCGGCGATATCGTCAAATTCCTGCTCCACCTTGGCGGTGAAGCCGTAGTCCATGATGTTTTTGAAATAACCGTCCAGGAAGTCGGAGACGATCATGCCCATATCGGTGGGATAGAGCATGCTTTTGGTGGCGCCGGTGATCTCTTTGCCCGCCGATTTGCTAATGGTATTGTTCTTAAGGGTCAGAATTTGAAAGCCCCGTTCCTCCCCTTCGCGGCTTTCCTTGACGACATAGCCCCGGTTGGCTTCCATAATTTTGGAAATGGTCGGTGCGTAGGTCGAGGGGCGGCCAATCCCGAGTTCTTCCAGTTTTTTGACCAGGCCAGCCTCCGTGAAGCGGGCGGGCGGGCGAGTATAGCGCTCGGTGGCAGTCATTACCTCCAGGTCGAGCCGCTGGCCTTTCACCAGCGGTGGCAGCATATCCTTCGAATCTTCATCGGTGTCCTCGTCGGTACTTTCCAGGTACAGTTTGAGGAAGCCATCGAACTTCATTACCTCGCCCTCGGCGACCAGTACATTATTACGGCCCTCCGCAGGGCCCGTCGTGGGGGAAGCAATGGTAATATCCACGTTGGTTTTTTCCAGTTCGGCATCCGCCATTTGCGAGGCCAGGGCCCGCCGCCAGATCAGTTCATAGAGGCGCTGTTCGTCGCGGTTGGCAGTCACCTGCTGGCGGTCCACGTAGGTCGGGCGGATGGCTTCGTGGGCCTCCTGTGCGCTTTCGTTTTTAGTTTTGAAACGTCTTTCGTGGTGGTATTTGGCCCCAAACTGTTTAACGATCTCCGCGCCCATTTCCTGAATCGCGGTTTCGCTGAGGTTGGTGGAGTCCGTTCGCATGTAGGTGATAAAACCTTCCTCGTACAATTTCTGGGCGACGGACATGGTCCGGGTCACGCCGAAGCCCAGTTTGCGGCTGGCTTCCTGCTGCAGCGTGGAGGTCGTGAATGGCGGCGCCGGTTTGCGGCGGGTCGGCTTCACTTCTATTTTTTCCACGGTAAAGGTGGCGCCCACGCATTTTTTCAAAAATGCCTCCGCGCCCTGGGCGTCATCGAAGCGCAGCGGGCTTTCGGCCTTGAAAGGCACCAATTTGCCCTGGCTGTTTTTTGCTAAAAACTGGGCGACGACCCGGAAAAAAGGGCTGACTTTGAACTGCTGGATCTCGCGTTCGCGCTCCACCACCAGTTTGACGGTCACGGATTGGACGCGCCCGGCGGAGAGCTGGCCCTTCACTTTTTTCCACAACAGGCCGGAAAGTTCCCAGCCCACGAGGCGATCGAGCACGCGGCGGGCCTGCTGGGCATTCACCACGTTCATGTTTACCGTGCGCGGATTCTGCACGGCTTTCTGGATGGCCGCCTTGGTAATTTCGTGGAAAACAATGCGCTTGGTGGTGCGCTCGTTGAGGCCGAGCACTTCGCAGAGGTGCCAGGAAATAGCTTCGCCTTCGCGGTCTTCATCCGTCGCCAGCCAGACCTCCGTAGCGCGGGCCGCGGCATCCTTCAACTCCTTGACGGTCTTGTGCTTATCGGGCGATACGATATAATTGGGGCGGTAGTCGTTTTCCACGTCCACGCCGAGATCGTTGCCTTTTTCGAGGTCGCGGATGTGCCCGTAGGAAGAGCGCACGGCGAAGTCAGCGCCGAGGTATTTTTCAATGGTCTTGGCCTTCGCAGGCGACTCGACGATCAGCAGTTTTGTGGCCATAAGCAGCGGCTCCTTTCCAGCCCGCCGTCGATCGGAACGGGCCTGGGGCGGAGCAGAATATTGGTTGGTTTGGTAAGAGATGTGCAGCCGGGGTTATTC
>JBKJKS010000094.1:0-8520 GCA_046597295.1 Saprospiraceae bacterium | reverse complement strand
ACGGAACCGATGCGAAAAACGTGGTCGGTTTTCAGCGGCACACCGAGTTCGAGATTGGCCATGCCCAAGGCGGTGTGGTAAATGATCTGGCCTTTTTGGGCCACCAGTACCGCCGCGCCGGGACCGTCGGGCTTATACTCCGCCTGCAGGAGCTGATCAAATTGGGTGGTCAGGCTTTGGGCGAAGGTGGCAGTAGAAAGCGCAATACAGCAGAAAAGCAGGAAGGAAGTGAATTTCATTAATGTTTAATTTTGAAATGAAAACGAAGCAAGGTGGGAGGGCGAAATTTATTTCGTAGGTAATTTTATAAAGCCTTTATGGCGAAGTAGTTGCGAAATAAATTTCGCGCTCCACTCCTGCCGTGAACCATCGCCAGCCATCCGACAACGCCTTGGCCCCGGATGTTACAAGCGTGGCAAAAATCCCGCTGCGCGCCATAGTGGCCCCGATTTTTCGTCCAAATACTTTCCGCTCCCGATGAGTTTGGAAAACCAAGCCGTTGGTCTGCCCTGCTTTCTCTATTTTTCCGCCACAAAAGGTAACATCCATGAAAAAAGCATTGCTCCTTACTTTCCTCCTTTATTACGCGGCTGGGCTATTTGCCCAGGGCGATGCCTGGAACATCGTCGCCGACAAAATTGACCCCGCCAACTATTACGGCATCACGGTGGCCAACGGCATGATCGGCCTCGTCTCCTCGCCCGATCCGATGCGGGTGAAAGACGTGGTGCTCAACGGGGCCTACGACAACTACCTGCGTGGACGCGTCAGCAACATCCTTAAGGGCTTCAACTTCGTAAACATGAACCTCGATGTGGACGGGCGGCGCATCGGGCGCAAGGACATCAGCGGCTACAAACAAACCCTGAATATGCGCCAGGCCGAACTGACCACCACCTTCGACGTGGGCGACCAGTTGTCGGTCAGCCACAGTGTGATGGCCCTGCGGCACCTGCCCTTCAGCGCCCTGAGCATCGTGGAGATCCGGGCCAAAAAAGACGTGACCATCACGCCGGCGTCGGTGATCGAAGCCCCGGAAATGCTGCAGGACGTGCGCAACGTGTACGCGCAGATCGACCGGCCGCACGTGCTCATCCCGCTGCTGACCTCGGTGGGTAAAAGCCCGACCGGCAAGTACACCGTCGCCGCCTCGACCAGCTTCATTTTTGAAGAGCCGCACGGTCAGGAACCGGCCCTCATCCACGAGGACTGGGACTACAACATGCACCTGCTGAAATTCACCAAAAAACTGAAAGCCGGCGAGACCTACCGCTTTTCCGTAGTCGGCAGCATTATCTCTTCCGCCCACGTCGCCGACGCGCATAACGAGGCCGAGCGCCTGACCATCTACGCCGCCCTGGAGCGCACCGAACGCCTGCTGAAGCGCCACCGCGCTGCCTGGGACCAGCTCTGGGCCTCCGATATCACCATCGACGGCGACGTAGCCGCCACCCGCGACGTGCACTCAGCCATGTACCACCTCTATTCGTTCGCCCGCGAGGGCACGGCGCTCAGCCTCTCGCCGATGGGCCTCAGCGGACTGGGCTACAACGGCCACGTCTTCTGGGACACCGAACTGTGGATGTACCCGCCGCTGCTGGTGCTGCACCCGGAGATCGCTAAATCGCTACTCGAATTCCGCTACCAGCTGCTGGACGAGGCCAAACAGAACGCCTTTTCCCACGGCTACCAGGGCGCCATGTACCCCTGGGAAAGCACGACCACCGGTCAGGAAGAAACACCGGTGTGGGCGCTCACCGGCCCCTTCCAGCACCACATCAGCGGCTGCGTCGGCTGGGCCGCCTGGCAGTACTACCTGGTCACCAAAGACAAGGTCTGGCTACAGGAAAGGGGCTGGCCCATGCTCAAAGAGATCGCCGACTTCTGGGCCAGCCGCGTGGAACGCAACGGGCCGGGCAAGTACGACATCATCAACGTGATCGGCGCCAACGAATGGCAGGAGAACATCGACAACAACGCCTTCACCAACGGGATGGCCAAGACCGCCCTGATCTACGCCGCCGATGCCGCCCGTGAACTCGGTATGACGCCCAATCCCGACTGGGCGCTGGTGGCGGAGAACATTCCCATCCTGAAATTCCCCGACGGCACGACCAAGGAAAACGCCACCTACGACGGCGTCACCATCAAGCAGGCCGACGTGAACCTGCTGGCTTATCCGCTCAAGGTCATCACCGACCCGGTACAGATCAAAAAAGACCTCGACTACTACGAACCGCGCATGGCCAAAGACGGACCGGCCATGGGTAACGCCATCCTGACCGTGTCGGCCGCCCGGGCGGGCGATGCCGAGCGGGCCTACGGCCTGTGGAAAAGCAGTTATCAACCCAACCAGGTGCCGCCCTTCGGGGTGCTCTCCGAAGCGGCCGGCGGCACCAATCCTTACTTCGCCACTGGCGCGGGCGGTTTCCTGCAGGCGACCATCATGGGCTTCGGCGGACTGGACATCACGCCGGGCGGCATCGTGCAGCTGAAAACCAAGCTGCCGAAGGCCTGGAAATCCATCACGATTACGGGCGTGGGGGTGGAGAAAAAGACGTTTATGGTGAAGTAACCATGTTGACTTTTGATCGAAAAGGGTTACTGGTACCGGATCAAAGTCTGTCGTGTAGCCTGGAGGAGCTGCGCCGGGTGTTCGTGGCGGGGTTTCCTGAATCGGATGCCCGGCTTGTGCTTTTTGGGAATTTTTTGGAATATTGCAGAAACTTGATGGAAACGATTGGGGCAGGAGCACTGTTGGTTTGGGTAGGCGGCAGTTTTGTAACGCAGAAAGTCAAACCAAACGATATGGATGTAGTAGTTTTTCTGGAAACTTCCATAATTGACAAGTACGAAACAGAGATGAAATCTGCTTTTAAATTTCCTGCCTCCAAAGAAAAGTATAACGTGGATGCTTATGTGGTCAGGGTTTATCCATCATCTGACCATAACTTCACATTGACGCAATCCGACCGTCTTGATTGGTTAGACTTTTGGACAAAAACAGTCCCAAATAGAGCAGGCGTTATTAATAAAAAAGGATTTTTGGAAATAAATATCCATCATGATGAAGTCAAAATCTGAATTAGTCATATTACAGGATTTACTACACCAAATCCAACGGATTGACAATATGATTGCCCGTCATAAGGTAGTGAACGATGATTTTATGTCCAGTCAATATGAGGCACAAAAACTGGAGTTTGTAAAAAAATTGCTGTCGCACCTTATCAATTCTAATCTCAATGCTGTTGAGCCGCAGACTTTCTTTCTCGTCCAACAACTGATGAATCAATACTATCCTAATCACACCCACCGCCTCTCCGACCAGCCTGAGGCGCGTCTTTATGCGGAAATACTAGCGGCCAATACTGTAGAGGCGCCATTGTCTGCTGTACAGGAAGCTGTTGTGGATTATGGGAAAGAGTAGGCTTGTAAACCATAATTTTTCTTCTCCTAAGCTGAGTGCTTTGAGATAGTAGGCTTAGCCGTCATGAGATGTTGAAAGTGAGTAAGTTTACGTAAAAAATTCATGTACAGCGATTTGGAAGACTTGATAAAACGTTCACCGAAACCAGCCGAAGTGAAACGCGGCATAACGATAAAGCAGGATTTGGCGGGCAAGAGCCGCAGGACGAGACACATAGACATTTAGCCCGCCATGCCCACCACCTTCCAATCCGCCATCACCGCTGGCATCCCCACCACTTTACCCGCCCCGCGTCCGCTCGACCCCACGGTGAGCCACGCGCCCCGCCGCGTCGTGGAAGGCGTGCTTTCTGCAAAAGAAAAGGTGCTGGCCGTGCAGAATGCCCTGCGCTATTTCCCGCCGGACTGGCATGCCGAACTGGCGGCCGAGTTCGCCGGGGAGCTGGACCGTTACGGCCGCATTTACATGCATCGCTTCCGGCCGAACTACACCATGCACGCCCGGCCGGTCAGCGACTATCCAGCCCGCTGCGTCCAGGCGGCCGCGATCATGCTGATGATCCAGAACAACCTCGATCCGAAGGTGGCCAAGCATCCCCACGAGCTGATTACCTACGGCGGCAACGGCGCGGTGTTCCAGAACTGGGCCCAGTACCTGCTCACCATGCGCTATTTGTCGGAAATGACGGAGCAGCAGACGCTGGTGCTGTATTCCGGCCACCCGATGGGCCTGTTCCCTTCCCATCCGGAGGCACCGCGGGTGGTGGTGACCAACGGCATGATGATCCCCAACTATTCCAAAAAAGAAGACTGGAACAAGTACAACGCCTTGGGCGTGACCCAGTATGGCCAGATGACCGCCGGCTCGTTTATGTACATCGGGCCGCAGGGCATCGTGCACGGCACCACCATCACGTTGCTCAATGCGGGCCGGCGGCTGGGCTTCGACGATCTGCGCGGGCGCGTGTTCGTCACCTCCGGGCTGGGGGGCATGTCGGGCGCCCAGGCAGGCGCCGCCGTCATCACCGGGGCCATCGGGGTGATCGCCGAAGTGGACGCCGAAGCCGTGCAGCAGCGCGTGGCCGACGGCTACATCCGGCCGGAAAACGTATTCACCGACCTCGGCGACCTGATCATTCGCCTGGAAGAATGCCGCCGCGCCAAAACCGCCATCGCGCTGGTCTACCAGGGCAACATCGTGGACTTGTGGGAACGCTTCGTACAGGATCACATCACTGTCGAGCTCGGCTCCGACCAGACCAGCTGCCACAACCTGCACGACTGCGGCTACACGCCGGTCGGCTACAGTTTTGAAGCGGCGAAACGGCTGTTAATCAGCGACAAACCGCGCTTTATGGCGGAAGTGCAGGCCACCCTGCGCCGCCACGTGGCCGCCATCAACGTTCTCCACGCCCGCGGGGGATTTTATTTCTGGGACTACGGCAACGCCTTTCTGAAGGAAGCCGGCGATGCGGGCGCCGACGTGTGGAAAAACCGGGAAGAGGCCATTTTCAGCTATCCCTCCTACGTGGAGGACATTATGGGGCCACTGTGTTTCGACTACGGCTTCGGTCCTTTCCGCTGGGTCTGCTGTTCCGGCGAGCAAAGCGATCTGGACCGGACCGACGTAATGGCCGCCCGGGTGCTGGAACAAATGCTCGCCGAAGCACCTGAAGAAATCAAGGGCCAGCTCCGCGACAACCTGCTGTGGATCCAGACGGCCAGCCAAAATATACCCGTCGTGGGCTCCAAATCGCGCATTCTCTATGCCGATGCGGAGGGCCGGATGCGCATTGCCAAAGCCTTGAACGACGCCATTGCCGCCGGCCAGCTGGCCGGCCCCGTGGTGCTCGGCCGCGACCACCACGACGTCAGCGGCACCGATTCGCCTTACCGCGAGACAGCCAACATCTACGACGGCTCCCGCTTCACGGCGGACATGGCGGTGCAAAACGTGATCGGCGATGCCTTCCGGGGCGCCACCTGGGTGAGCCTGCACAACGGCGGCGGCGTGGGCTGGGGTGAAGTGATCAACGGCGGCTTCGGGATGGTGCTCGATGGCTCGCCCGAGGCGGAACGGCGCCTGCTGTCCATGCTGTTCTGGGACGTGAACAACGGCATTGCCCGCCGCGCCTGGGCGCGTAATCCCCACGCCCTCAGCACGATAGCGCGCACCATGGCCGCTTATCCTGACTTGCAGGTCACCGTACCCTACCTGGCGGACGAAGCTGTGGTGCGTCGGGCGATGGATGAAATAAAGCGTTCGAACGGAGGCTCTTAAAACAGAAAATCAGGCTGTTTCTGCACTCCTGCGCAGGTGGTCAGGCCGGGCACGGAGACTTTCCTGCCTGTTTATCCCATAGACACCATGGGGTTTTCCCATAGAGGAGCCATAGGCAAAAACGCTAAGGCGTACCCTATTTGGCCCCAGATGCGCTATGTGGTAAATAAATACGAGTTTTTTTTGCACAGAAAAGATTGAAAATCAATTTATTTGAAAAAACCCCTATCTTTGCAGCGGCGCATTGCCAATTTCATCTTTTTCAATTTTTTTTCAATGTACAGTGGTATCGTAAAATTCTTCAATGAGTCCAAGGGATTTGGGTTTATTGTTGACAATTCTTCCAAAGAAGAAATTTTTGTACACGTCACCGGTTTGGTTGACAACATCCGCGAAGGCGACTCGGTCACCTTCGATACCGAGCGTGGCAAAAAAGGAATGAACGCAGTGAATGTCAAAATCGCCTAAACGCGATCCGACATTTGGTTGATAGAATTTCTGAACCCCCGGTGGCTTGTCCATCGGGGGTTTTTTTATGCCCGCTCCCGCGCGGCGCCCGGTTAAAATACCGGCATCCGGTTTTTCGGCAGGATGAATTACTTTCGCCCCGCCTTTGACCATATACGACCCATTTATCAAGACCAACACGACCTTTTTCCATGCAATCCGACAGTTTTGAAGTCATCGGCGGCCAGCAGCTGCGGGGCGACCTGCAGCCCCAGGGCGCCAAGAATGAAGCCCTCCAGATCATCAGCGCCGTGCTGCTCACCGACGGGGTAGTCACGATCAGTAACATACCGAACATCCGCGATGTGAACCAGCTCATCGACCTGTTGCGCGGTCTGGGGGTTACGGTGGAGCAGTTGGCGCCCGATACCTACCGCTTTTGTGCCGGTTCCGTCGATATTTCCTACCTGCAGTCCGATGCGTTCATGAAAGATGCCCAGCGCCTGCGCGGCTCGGTCATGCTCATCGGCCCGCTGCTGGCCCGCTTCGGGCGGGCCACGGTCCCCAAGCCCGGCGGCGACAAGATCGGCCGGCGGCGCCTGGACACGCACTTCCTGGGCTTCCAGCAACTCGGTGCGGAATTCAAATACGACGACGAGCATGATCTGTACTTCGTGCAGCAGCCGAAGGAAGGCCTGCAAGGCACTTATCTGCACCTCGATGAAATATCGGTGACCGGTACCGCCAACGTGCTGATGGCCGCCGTGCTCTCAAAAGGCGTAACCACGCTCTACAACGCCGCCTGCGAGCCCTACGTGCAACAGCTGTGTCGCCTGCTGCAGCGCATGGGCGCCAACATCAGCGGCCTGGGGTCCAACCTGCTGCGCATCGAAGGCGTGGAAAGCCTCGGCGGCGCCGAGCACCGCTGCCTGCCGGACATGATCGAGATCGGCTCGTTCATCGGCCTGGCGGCCATGACCCAATCGGAAATCACCATCAAAAACGTCGGGCTGGAGCACCTGGGGCTGATCCCCCAGACCTTCGAGCGCCTCGGCATCCAGATCGAGCGGCGCGGCGACGACCTGTACATTCCCGCCCAGGAACATTACGAGATCAACACCTTCATCGACGGCTCTATCCTCACCATTTACGATGCGCCCTGGCCGGGCTTTACCCCCGACCTGATGTCCATCGTGCTGGTGGTGGCCACGCAGGCGCGCGGCAGCGTACTGATCCACCAGAAAATGTTCGAAAGCCGCCTGTTCTTCGTGGACAAGCTGATCGACATGGGCGCCCAGATTATTCTCTGCGATCCCCACCGCGCCACGGTGATCGGGCTGGACAAGCGCTACCCGCTGCGGGGCATCGAGATGACCTCGCCGGATATCCGCGCCGGCCAGGCGCTACTAATCGCCGCACTCTCCGCCAAGGGCAAAAGCGTGATCCACAACGTGCATCAGATCGACCGGGGCTACCAGTTCATTGACCAGCGGTTGAATGCGATCGGGGCGAAGATTACAAGGATGTAGGGATAAAGGGATGAAGGGATGAAATAGTAAGCAGATGCTGGACCTTTTCACTTCATCATTTCATCACTTTATAAAACACTGGCAAGGTTTTATTGGCAGGTAGCCAAACCCACCTTTCCCATGACACCTGACCACCCGCGCCTGCACATCGGCACCTCCGGTTGGAGTTATCCCTGGCAGGGCATTTTCTATCCGCTGGAACTGCGCTCCGCCCAGTATTTGGGCTATTACGCCACGCGCTTCGATTGTACGGAGATCAACAGCAGTTTCTACCATTTCACCATGGCCAAAACCATCGGGAAATGGCTGGCCGAGACCCCCCCAACCTTCCATTTTGCACCCAAGTTGAACCGGGAGATCACCCACGAACGCCGGCTGGTGGACACCGAAGAGCCGCTGGATAAGTTCATGTCGCGCTTCCTGCTCATGGGCGACCGGCTGGGACCGGTGCTGATCCAGATCGCGGCCAGCCTGCGTTTCGAGGCGCCGGTAGCGGAGGCTTTTTTCCAAATGCTACGCCGCAAATACCCCGATCCCGCTTTCGTTTTCGAGGCGCGGCATGTGAGCTGGTTTACACCGGAAGCGCTGGATCTGCTGCGGGAACACCGTATCGGGTTTGTGATCGCCACCTCCGGGGGCCGCTTTCCCGGCCGGGAAACAGCAACCGCCGAAACCGTGTATTTTCGCCTGCACGGCGATGAAAAGCTGTACGACTCTTCCTACTCGGATGAAAATCTGGAGCGATACGCTTTTATGATCAAGGACTGGCTGGCGGATGGCAAGGACATCTGGGTGTTTTTTAACAACACTATGCGCGGCCAGGCCATCGGCGAC
>JBKJKS010000662.1:0-3600 GCA_046597295.1 Saprospiraceae bacterium | reverse complement strand
GGAAAAAAATCGGCGTGGCCTTCTTCCATGGTGCGGACGTATTCCTGGAATAAACGGGCCCCGGCCTGGGTGCGGTAACTGAACACACCGTGCGTTTCAGTCTCGGGCAGAAAGCCCGCAGCAATCAGGCCGGGGCCCGTTTATTCCAGGAATACGTCCGCACCATGGAAGAAGGCCACGCCGATTTTTTTCCCCCGGATGGCTTGGTCGGCAATAAAACCTGGGCACAAATCGACCGTTGGAAGGAGCAAGGTCTTACCAGCGAATGGGCTCGTTTCTCGGCCCAAAATCCAAGCCCGGAATATAGCCTGTGGCTGGCGCTCCTGGCCAAGGCCAAAAGCCACTATCAGGCCAATACCGGCCCGGTGCTACAACACGTAGAGACGTTTCTCGCGCGCCCTGACGCCCCCAAAACCGGCACCCGCAAAATCGCCGATTGGAAAACCGATGCCGACACCACTCATTTCATCGGCCTGCGTCGGAACGAGCACTCGTCGGTGCATCGCAACGACGATCTGTACGTGCTGCTTATCCGGGGCCTGGCCTTCAAATTCTTTGGGTCCACCGATCCGCAAGTGGACGAATCCCACGGCAAAGGCCGCCCTTTCCTGGCCGAGGGTCAGCACGATTACCACTTCGGCTGGCACAAAATAAACACCAAATCGGGCCATCCCGACCGGGTATACCGGGCGCTAAGGCCCAGTGGGAACGGGGTGCTGGTGTTCCGGGATCGAGTGGATTTTGACGGCTCCCTCTCTACCGCCGAAATCGCTAAGGGCTTGGATCCGAATCCCAATTCAACCATCAACATCCACTGGGCGGGCATGGATGCGAGCAATTTCTCCGCGGGTTGCCAGGTCATCGCCGGGCTGAGCTATATTAACCATATTAACGAGCGGCAGGATTGCTCGACTTTCGCAGCCAGGAGTTATCGCGATCTCGCAGCCGGCAAAACGCGCGGCGCCTACAATGTCTTTACCGATCTGTTGCTTTGCTATTCGCCACCGGGGGTCCAGGAGATCGCCTATACCCTGGGCCGCGATGAATCGCTTTTTTTGTCCGACCAAATGGGCGAACAGTTTGCCGAAGCCCGCGTGAACGAGCTCCGACATGACGTCTGATTTTTAAGGCCTGGCATTTATTGTTTCCGACAGGATCATATAAAACTGGAGCCGTCCCGAGTGATCGGGACGGCTCCGGCCATTTTAAAGGCGCACAGTGCGCATTTTAAGCGTGGAAAGTACCACCTGACGCCGACTACGATCGCCGGCTTTTAGTCGTTTTTCGGGCGGTTTTTACGCCTGCGACAAATGAACAACTTCATGCGACATCCGCGATAGCGCCTCCCCACCGCCTGCGCCCACCTTTGTGCCGTCATCAATTCTTCTATTAAAAACACGGCATTATGCAGCACGCTCTTCCCCACACCATTCAAAGCAAAAACGGCGAAAAACTCATCTTCCACCGCATCGAAAACGAGCCGGATGGCGACCGCCTCATCGTCGAGAACTTCGTCGACCCGAACGCCGGCCCACCCATGCACGTTCACTTCCAACAGGACGAAGGCTTCACCGTCGTCTCCGGCCAGATCGGTTACCAGGTCCTCGGTGAGGAAATACAATACGCCGGGCCCGGTAGTACGCTCGAATTCAAACGCGGCGTACCCCACCGCTTCTGGAATGCCGGCACGACTACCCTTCATTGTACGGGCTGGATAAAACCCGCCAACACCTTCGTTTTTTTTCTCAGCGGCGTCTATACGGCCATGAACAACAGCCGCACGCCGCAACCCGAAATCTTCGACAGCGCCTACCTGCTCCGCCGCTACCGCCGCGAGTACGATATGCTGGAAATTCCGGCTTTTGTAAAAAAAATGGTCTTCCCGGTGGTCTATGCGCTCGGGAAAGTACTGGGCAAATACCGCAAGTTCCGGAATGCCCCCCAGCCGCTGTAAGGCAGTACGCATGGCATTCTGAACCTGCTCTAAAATACTGTCTACACCCATTTTCAATTCATCTTCTTTTCACCAACCAATTTCTTCTATCATGTTCCAATTTCGCAACCTGGCAGCCCTGCTGCTCCTGACCGCACTCTGCACCAACCTGTCTGCCCAAACCGCCGACGAAAAGGCCATCTACGCCGCACTGGAAGCGGGTGCTGCCGCCTTCGAAGCCCGCGATGCCGACCGCTTCGCCGCAATTTTCACCGAGCAAGCCGATTTCATTCCACCGGTCGGCCATCTTGTACACGGCAAAGAAGCCATCCGGCAGGGCCATATCGAACTGTTCAAACATTATCCCAAACCCAGTGCTACGGCAAAGGAGGGAAATATTGAGCGCCACATCCGGATGCTGACGCCTGACCTGGCCCTGCTGACGGTACGTAACCGGGTAACGGATAAAGAGGGTGATCAGGTAGTCACGCAACAAACCGCCATCTCCGCCCTGCTGCGTCGCAGCGGTGACCAGTGGCTGGCCGAATTGGTGACCCTGACGCCGCTGACGGTACCGGAGCGCGGACCGAAGAACTAAGCCCGGACCACCTTCCGGACAATGTGCTGTAAAGGCCCGCCTTTCCGCCGCCCGGCGCTGCGAGGCGGGCCTTTTTAGAACTGGCAAATTTTTTCATATTTGCCTTTCTAATCCCATTTCCCCGGCAACAGGCCGCCAAAAAATAGCAGGACTGGAAAAGTTTTGGGCCGGCTTTTCGTTAGTTGCCGTTATACCTTCGCGCAACGTTATTTCCATGAAATTCTTCCTTTCCATATGCCTGGCCTGCGGCGCCTTGGGCGGCCACGCACAATCATCGGCAACCATCGTCAAACCGGCACCCGCCCCCGGCATGCTCCGTCTGATCCAGGCCTATCCGCAGCATTTGAAAGGCTATACCGACAACCATATCCTTTGGAAAGACGGCACGGCCATGCTTTATGACGATGGCCTGCTGAAGACGGAAGACGAGACCTTCGATTCCACCGATCTGGAGGACCAGATGAATGGCCTGCTGTATACGCCCGGCCTGTCCGTCGATACGCCGACCTACAACTGCGACCCCGGCACGTTTCGCTGCCAGGCTTTTTTCCGGAAAATGTACGGCAGCAGCGAAGCCCAGGCCAAAAGCCGCCTGGTGCCCGTCGTCTGGCCCGCCAAAGTACGGGGCACGACTCAACGCATCTGGGTCACCTCGGTCAACGGCGTCAACCGGCACCTGCAGGCCGTGGCCAACGAACTGGCCGCGCGGCCCCATCTGCGCAAGTACGTGACCGATATCGGCGGCACCTTCAACTGGCGCAACATCATGGGCACCACCCGCCAAAGTCCGCACTCGTTCGGCATGGCCATCGACATCAACACCACCTACGCCGAGTACTGGAAATGGGACCACCGCGAAGACTGGATGATCGATTCGGTGGAGGAGAACCTGCGCTGGCGCAACTCCGTCCCGCTGGAGATCGTGGAGATTTTCGAGCGACACGGCTTCATCTGGGGCGGTAAGTGGTACCATTACGATACCATGCACTTCGAATACCGGCCCGAGTTGCTGCCAGCGCCCAAAAAGGCGGTTGTTAAGTCGTCCCCTCGTAAACCCACCGCTAAAAAG
>JBKJKS010000587.1:0-7725 GCA_046597295.1 Saprospiraceae bacterium | reverse complement strand
GAGATCGCTAATCTGGCCGACAACGAGTACAGCAGCCTGGGCGAAGACGTGCATGGTGAACTGTATGTAGCCGCATTGGCCAGCGGTAAAATTCAAAAAATCACCGAGTTATGCTCGGGTTTTAATTTTGCCGGTACGGTGAGCGGAGCCGTTTGTGACAGTTCCTTTGCCGGCACTATCTTTCTCGAAGTCACGGGTGGGGCTCCTCCGGTGACGTACAAGTGGTCCAATGGCGCCACGGAAAAAAACCTTGTGTACCTCAATCCGGGCCTGTACTCCGTGCAGGTAAAGGACGGCAACGGCTGCGAGCGGCGCGATACTTTTGCCATCGCGAGTTTATCGCCGCCACCGCCCACGGTCCAGTTGACCGCTGGTACTGCCGTGCTTTGTAGCGGCGCTTCAGCCACGCTCTTGTCTTCTGCGGCGCCCACCGGCTACGGCTACCAATGGTATAATGGCGACCAACCCATCCCCGGCGCCACGGCGCAACAGTTGACCGTCAGTGAATTTGGCTATTATGCCGTACAGTTGACCGAATCGGTCTGTAATTCCTCCCGGTCCGTGGCCATCCTCATCGATCAGGAAGTTTCGATCGAGCCCTCGGCGGGTCTGCAGGGCGACACGCTGGTGACAGGAGGAGGCTGGGCGGCTTATCAATGGCTGTTCAACAACCAGCCTATTCCGGGGGCAAACGGTTTGGAGTACGTGGCCACGCAATCGGGCGTGTACGAGCTGGAGGTGACTTCCGCGAACGGGTGTACCTATCAATCGGGCGGCATTACCGTCATTATATCGGCTACGGCATTACCGGCTTCCGTCACCCAATTCAACCTGGCCCCCAACCCGACCACCGGCCAAACAGTGCTAATCCTGCAACTCCGTCGTAACGAGAATACCACCATTTTTTTGACCGACGGCGCCGGGCGGACGATTTTTTCGCAGACCCACCAAGAGCAAAAAATCGAGCTGCCGATCGATCTGCGGGGCTTGGCTGCCGGCACCTATTTTCTGAACGTACAGACCGAGAGCGGGAGTTTTGTGCGGCAGGTAGTGAAGCGGTAGAAAGAACTTGAAGTTGTAATTTTGAAAAATGGTTTGGTCGCCCGGTGCGATCAAACCATTTTTATACCTGGAAAAGGCAGCGGCCTGCATATTTTCCACCCAACTACCGCTACCTTTGCCCGGCTTTTTGGCAACCAAACCAAACGAAGTTTTGTTTACCCTGCCTAAAGTAATCTATTTCCAAACAAAAACGCTCACTCCTTTCACGTTTCTCATCTATGTCCGTCGCCACCGAAACACGCCCACAGTATAAAGTCAAAGACATTGCCCTGGCCGAGTGTGTCCGCAAGGAGATCAACCTGGCTGAAGCCGAAATGCCGGGCCTGATGGCACTGCGCGAAGAATTCGGAGCCAGCAAACCGCTGCAAGGCGCCCGGGTGGCCGGTTGCCTGCACATGACCATCCAGACCGCCGTGCTGATCGAAACGCTGGTGGAGCTGGGTGCGGAAGTGAGCTGGTCGTCCTGCAATATTTTCTCCACCCAGGACCATGCCGCTGCGGCCATTGCCGCCGCCGGGGTGCCGGTATTTGCCTGGAAAGGCATGAATGCCGAAGAATTCGACTGGTGCATCGAGCAGACCCTGTTTGCTTTTAAAGACGGCCAGCCGCTGAACATGATCCTCGACGATGGCGGCGACCTGACCAACATGGTGCTTGACCAGTATCCCGAGCTGGTGGCCAACATCCGTGGTATTTCGGAAGAGACCACGACGGGCGTACACCGCCTGTACGAGCGCGTCGGCAAAGGCACGTTGCCCCTGCCCGCCATCAACATCAACGACTCGGTGACCAAGTCGAAATTCGATAATAAATACGGCTGTAAAGAAAGCCTGGTCGATGCCATCCGCCGCGCGACCGACCTCATGATGGCCGGCAAGGTGGCCGTTGTGGCCGGCTACGGCGACGTAGGCAAAGGCTCGGCGGCCTCGCTGCGCGGCGCCGGCGCCCGGGTGATCGTCACCGAAATCGATCCAATCTGTGCGCTGCAGGCCGCTATGGACGGTTTCGAGGTAAAGCGCATGGAAAATGCCATTCCCCGCGCCAACATCGTGGTGACCGCCACCGGCAACTGCGACATTGTGTCGGAAAAGCACTTCCGGATGATGACCGACAAGACCATCGTCTGCAACATCGGCCACTTCGACAACGAGATCGACATGGCCTGGCTGAACACCAACTATGGCCACACCAAAGTGACCATCAAGCCGCAGGTCGATCTGTACACCATCGACGGTAAGGACGTCATCGTGCTGGCCGAAGGTCGCCTGGTCAACTTGGGCTGCGGCACGGGTCACCCCTCTTTCGTCATGTCCAACTCCTTTACCAATCAGGTGCTGGCGCAACTGGAACTCTGGGAAAACGTGGGCAAATACGAGAACCAGGTTTACATGCTGCCCAAGCACCTCGATGAGAAGGTCGCCCGCCTCCATTTGGCCAAGATCGGCGTGGAGTTGGAAGACCTGCAGCAGCACCAGGCCGATTATATCGGGGTGCAGCCGCAAGGCCCGTTCAAACCGGACTACTACCGCTATTGAGGTGCCGCCAACTTGCAGTTGGCGAAGTAAATACGCAAAATCGCGTCCCACCGGCAGGTAGGACGCGATTTTGCTTTTGGGCCTGTGTGGCAAAAGGCTAAGCAGACTCGGTCTTACCGAAAATCTGCTTCACCGCTCAAGCACCCTGACTACCTGCTGGTTATACCGGCTGCCATCCGCCAAATAAACGGTTACTGTGTACATACCCGGCACCAGGGGCGTGAGGTCAAGGTCGGTGGTCCCGTCAGACCCGAAGACTGTGCGGCCATTTACATCCCGAACTACTACTTTAGTGATTTCTTGTTCGCCATCCACAACCACCTGGCACTTAGCAGTGATCAACGTGGGAAATATCCGCACGTTGGCGGCGGTCAAAGGAGCAAAGGCAGCTACGTCCGCATCAAATTCATAGTAATAAAAGTTGCCGAGGTTAGCAGCCATCACATCCTCTTTACCATCCTGGTTAATATCGATGACGAAGGCGGTAGCGCCGACTTCCGGAACGGGGGTTAAATTGAATGGATTGATCACCGGCGGGGCGAAGAGCGGCGCCACCGACGAGCCCTCATTTTTATAATACATCCAGTTACCGGATTCCACGTCCAGGAACAGCACGTCCTGATCGCCATCGCCGTCCGTATCGAGCAGGCAGGGCTGCCCGTATAAGCCAGTGGTAGCGTCCAGGCCAAATGGATCAAGCACCGGCGCCGCGAACGCATCCGGGGCTTCCCGCCCGTAGAAAACGAATTCCTGCTGCCCGGAGTTCTCATTTATTCTGGAACCCAGTATATCGGGCCGGCCATCGCCCGTCAGGTCTTTGTATTCGAAGTTTTCGTAGTTGAAGAGGGGTATGTAGGGTATGCCGTAGGATGTCAGTTCCGTTTTATCAAAAAACAAGAAGTCGAAATTTACCGAAGGGGCTAATTCCGGCTGGTTCAACTCCACCACATAAGGCGCTGGCAGGTTCGGATCGTCGCTGGAGTAGCAGTACAGATGATCGATATCGCCATCGAGGTCAAAATCCACCAGACGGGAATTAAACAGGATGAAAGTGCCGAGCCCATAGCCATTCTCCTCGTCTTCAAAGTCGACCACCGGGGATCCGTTGAAATCCGGTTGCCCGGCCACCCCTTGATTGATGATCAGGAAGGTGTTGAACGTGGCATCGTCGGTATACAGTAAATCGGGGAGGCTGTCTCTGTTCATATCGGCCATGGCAAAAGCCTGCAGCGACAACGTATCGCTTTTGAGCATACCAAAAGGATTGACCTGCACGGGTTTGAAATGTTGGGCCAGCGCCAGGCAGGGCAGTAGAATCGCGGCTACAAGCAGCGGGGCGGGTGTTGTTTTCATAGTCATTGACTTTTTTTGTGTTTGTCCGATGACGCGCAGGTGCAGGTGCAAACCGGCACCAATCCGCGTTTGACAATCGGATTCGCACAAACCACCACAGCAATATCCGTACTGCCGGGCCTCCTATTATAACCTCCGTCCATCAGCATGTAACTGCCCGCTTTTTACCGATAACTGTTTTTTGGACGCAACGGCGAAGGATGTATCACGTCTTGGCTATACCCGATGTTGCTAAAATTAAACAAAAGTCTATAAAAAGGTGTAACAAGAAGTATTTCCGGTAATTTTCATATTTAAACATAACATCTTTTAAACTAGCGGATTGACAACTTTCAAACCCGGAATCTTTTCAAAATCACTCATATTGCGCGTATAAAGTTCGAACCCATTAAGCACCGCCGTAGCCGCAATAATGCTGTCACCAAGCTTCATTCTATAGGTTCTTCTCAAACGGATAGCTTCATCTAAAACTTGCCTATCAATTTTTCGGGTTTGTAGCACAAGGAAAACGTCTTTGTAATAGTCTTCTTCCTCTACACTCAACCCATGAAAGCCTAAGGTTTCTAAACGGGTGATTTCAGAAGCGAATGCATCTTCGCCCCATACCAATTCCCGGAGGTAATGATGAGGATCTGAAAAGGAATAAATAAGAATGTTGCTATCAAGAAGTTTCATCGGCTTTCATCAAAAGGTAGTGGCCGATCTTCCCGTTCTTTGATTTGCCATTCGAGGGCATCGCCAAAGGATGATGGGCTCTTGGCCTTGAAATTGCGGATTCGTTCAATTGCTTTTTCCCGTTCGCTTTTTCCCACGGCCTTTTTTTCCGTTTTTTTGAAAGGAATATTCAACCGCCGCACCAAACTCAAAATCAGTTCGGCGTCCTGTGGATTGGTAATTTCTAATTGAATAGTCATAGACAAAGTTTTTACAAATTGTGTCATGTCGAGCGTAGCTGAGACATCTGGGTATTTTCCACCGGTACTGCTCCAGCAAGTACACCTCCACCACCATCTCCACTACGCAAAAAAGGTCCAAAAACGCTGCACTCCGTAGGCATCAAAGACTTGGTCGCGTCCAATAATGGGAAAACCATAAGTCAACGACTGTGCTATCAAAAGCCGATCAAAAGGGTCCTTATGATGAAAGGGCAGCTGCCCGGCGATGGACTTCAATTCTTCAAACCGCACGGGCAGGAATTCAAAGCCTTCGTTGTAAATGCTGGATTCAAACTCATGGAACGGCTTAATATTCTTTGAAGTCCTCTAACGGCGCATCAAAATCAGCACTCAGACGAATGCCTTTCCAAGAGCCGAAACCAGTGCGTTGCTTAGACTTTACACCATTTTTGGGCTGCTGCGTTTGGCTCAGTAGAAATTCAATAAATTGAATAACTGACTGTTGACCATGTACTGGCAAACGGTGAAATTTTTCAATAAGCAGTGTGTCTTGCATGGTCAGGTGCATTTGTATCTACAAAAATAACCTTTTCCTACATATTCCGCCGGTACTGCCCGCCTACCGCGTACAACGCCCGCGTGATTTGCCCCAGTGAGCACACTTTCACCGCTTCCATCAGTTCGGCAAAAATATTGCCGTTGGCCAGGGCTACCTGCTGCAGGCGCTGCAGCACGTTGGGGATCTGCTCCGTGTTGGCCTGGTGCAGGTGTTGCAGCGTCTGGATCTGGGCTTCTTTTTCGTCTTCTTCGGCGCGGATGACCTCGCGCGGCAGCACGGTGGGCGAGCCGTCTTTCGAGAGGAAGGTATTCACGCCGATCAGCGGCAGTTCGCCGGTATGCTTGAGGGTTTCGTAGTACAGGCTTTCCTCCTGGATTTTACCGCGCTGGTACATGGTCTCCATCGCGCCCAGCACACCGCCGCGCTCGGTGATGCGGTCGAATTCGGTGAGCACGGCCGCTTCCACCAGATCGGTGAGCTGCTCGATGATGAAAGCGCCCTGTAGGGGGTTTTCATTTTTGGCCAGGCCCAACTCGTGGTTGATGATCAGCTGGATGGCCATGGCCCGCCGCACCGATTCTTCGGTGGGCGTGGTGATGGCCTCGTCATAGGCGTTGGTGTGAAGGGAATTGCAGTTGTCGTAAATCGCGTAGAGCGCCTGCAACGTGGTGCGGATGTCGTTGAAGTCGATTTCCTGCGCGTGCAGCGAGCGGCCGGACGTCTGGATGTGGTATTTCAACATCTGGCTGCGGGCGTCGGCACCATACTTCAGCTTCATGGCCTTGGCCCAGATGCGGCGCGCCACCCCCCCAATCACGGCGTACTCGGGGTCGATGCCGTTGGAGAAGAAGAACGAGAGGTTGGGCGCGAAGTCGTTCACGCTCATGCCTCGGCTCACGTAGTACTCCACGAAAGTGAAGCCGTTGGACAGCGTCAGGGCCAGCTGGGTGAGCGGGTTGGCTCCGGCTTCGGCAATGTGGTAGCCGGAGATGGAGACGGAATAGAAATTCCGCACCTTCTCTTTAATGAAGTATTCCTGCACGTCGCCCATCAGGCGCAGGGCGAATTCGGTGCTGAAGATGCAGGTGTTCTGGGCCTGGTCTTCCTTGAGGATGTCGGCCTGCACGGTACCGCGCACCTGGCTCAGGGTGCGGGTTTTGATGGTGTGGTACACGTCGGCGGGCAGCACCTGGTCACCGGTCACGCCGAGGAGCATTAGGCCCAGGCCGTCGTTACCGGCGGGCAGCTCGCCCTGGTAGCGGGGGCGGGTCTGGCCCTGGTAGAGAGCGTCGATTTTTTGGTTTACCTCGTCTTCCAGGCCGTGCTCCTTGATGTAGAACTCGCACTGCTGGTCGATGGCGGCATTCATGAAGAAGGCGGCCAGCGTGGCGGCGGGGCCGTTGATGGTCATGCTCACCGACGTGCTGGGGTTGGCCAGGTTGAAGCCCGAGTAGAGCTTCTTGGCGTCGTCGAGGCAGGCGATGCTGACGCCGGCGTTACCGATTTTGCCGTAGATGTCGGGCCGCACGTCGGGGTCTTCGCCGTAGAGCGTCACCGAGTCGAAGGCCGTGCTCAGGCGCTTGGCGGGCAGGCCCATGCTCACGTAGTGGAAGCGGCGGTTGGTCCGCTCGGGGCCGCCTTCGCCGGCAAACATGCGGGTGGGGTCTTCGCCCTCGCGCTTGAAGGGGAACACGCCGGCGGTGTAGGGAAACTCGCCGGGCACGTTTTCCTGGAGCTGCCAGCGCAGCAAATCACCCCAGGCCGTGAAGCGCGGCAGGCTGACTTTGGGAATCTGCTGGTTCGAGAGGCTGGTGGTGTGGGTCTGGATGCGGATTTCCTTGTCGCGCACCTTGAACACGAACTCCGGGGCCTTGTAGGCGGCTACTTTAGCCGGCCAGGTTTCCAGGAGTTTCCAGTTCTGCCCGTCCAGCCGGAGTTTGACCTCCTCGAAGGTGCTCTCCAGGCCGGCCACGAGTGCTCCGGCATCGGGTCCACCGCTGCCGTGCCCGGCGCCAGGTCCGCCAGCTGATGCGTTTCCGAGACTTTGGACGGCTCCGACGGCTTGTCGGATTCCGTAGAGCTGCTGAGCGGTGTCAGCCTGTTTAAGAACCCACTGGTCATATTGGCGGTTGGTTTCGGCGATTTCAGAAAGGTAACGGGTGCGGTGCGGTGGGATGATGTAAATCTTCTCCGAGTCTTCCTGGCTGGTGGCCAGATGGGAGGCGAAGGGCACGCCGGTCCGCTCTTCTACGGTACTCAGGATGGCGCGGTACAGGCGGTTCATGCCCGGGTCGTTGAACTGCGAGGCGATGGTGCCGAA
>JBKJKS010000517.1:0-5475 GCA_046597295.1 Saprospiraceae bacterium | reverse complement strand
GCAAAACATTTTCGGTAGCCCGACCAGATCGTAACCCAGCAACACCACCACCTTTCCGTCGGGTGACAAACTGGCTCCGGTAATGAGGCCTTGCGTATTCAGGGTTTCCAGCGGTTCGGCCAGTTCAGCATCCATGTCGAGCGCATAGTGGGTGGTTATGCGCTGTTTCCAGTTTTTTGTAAATATATGGAGGCGGCCGTCCAGGAAAATCATGGCTTCGCAATCGTACAGCGTACTATCCTGCGGCTGTGTGCTGAAATCCTGCTGATCGACGTATGTGAAAGGTAGGAACGTCCAGACACTGTCGGGCACTGATTCCGTAGAATTCGAACTGAGGACCGCGAGGGGCAGCCGGTAAATACCGAGATCCTGGCGATCGTTAACATTATTGCCGAAGTCGCCTATATATAGGTGTGCGCCGTCGGTGGTGAGATCCTCCCAATCCTGATGGCCGGCGTTCTGGAGGTTGATCTCCTGCACAATGCTCCCGGCTGTGGGCAGCAGTTGGTAAAAAACCGGTGGCGCGCCGCCATCATTGTGGCCCCACCAGCGTCCGTCCGCATAAGCGAGACCACTGATTTCCCGGAGACTTTCCGGCAAAGTAGCCATTACCGAAGGAGCGTAATTGGTAATGCCATACATGCAACTGCCATCGTTCATGTTTGCCGCCGGCTGGAAGTTGAGGGCTTGCGGATCGGTGCAGCCGGACTGCGCGGACAAGCCACCCGGAGAGGCAATCGAGAGAAAAAAAAGCAGCAGAAAAAAAATAATTCTACGCATTTCGATAAATTTTCTTTTTGGTTTTTTTAACAAAACAGCTTGATTTATGAAGTTATAATTCTTCTAAACGCTTGTAAATGAATATTTTAAGGAAAATTACTATAAAAAAACAAGATTATACTGCTCAACAAAGCACAATTTTTGTACTTTCTTTGCCCTGCACGGCACTGCACTTTTGTATCATCAATCGCAGGTAACGGAGTGACGAAAGCGAAGCGGGCGCGTATTGATACTTCCTTCTGAAACTTTTCATGAGATTATATACGGGAAACCGGCGCGGTGCAAACGAGCACCGCGCTTTTTTTGTTTTTAGGCCCACCGGAACCGGTATTGCTGACCGAAAATCAAACGTTTGAAAAATAATTTATAAAAAATTATTCTGTTGCGTAGTGGTTTTTTTCAACAAAACCCGTACGATGTAGAAATAAATGGCAGGTGAGAATATCATTATGCGCCTGAAACAACCGCCTTACGCCCCAAATTAACCGTAATCTAAATCAAACTACACATTTTCTATTTTCAACAAACGTGTTTTTTTGTCCTTGCATCCTGAAGCAACCTACTGCACTTTTGTATCATCAATAACGAACAACGGCGGCGCAGCGAAGAAGACGGGAATATTGAAACTCAATTCTGAAACTTTTCATGAGATTATATACGGGAAACCGGCGCGGTGCAAACGAGCACCGCGCTTTTTTTATGCCCGGCTGGCTGGGGGTCATGGTGACAAGGCAAAGAAAGTACAGACCCTGAAAACCGTAAATTATTGATACTCGTAGATGTGAGTAGAAAAGGACGCGGCAAGGAGCCTAAAACGATGGGCGATACCGGGACTGATTTTGTCCTTTTTTTGGGCTTTCCCAGGCCCCTATCTTTGTGACATCAACGGCGGGAAAAAATAGAGTGGTAGCCGGTTGATCCCTGATTCGACAGCTTTCATGAGATTAATAGCAGAACACTGTGGTGCGAATGAGCACTGCGGTGTTCTGTCGTTTAGGGCTTTTCAGCTCCGTCCCCGCAGGTGGTTGCGCCGGTAATCGGCTATGGCCCAGCGTATTTTGTCATAGCCGAACTGATCGCCGAAATGTTCGGCAATTTCCTTCACCTGGTAAGGCTCCTGAAAGAGTGGCAAGGCACCTTGCAGAATGTCCAGTTCCTCCGGAGATATCCAGTCGTGCAGGTCGAGTATTTCGCCACCTTCGTACATGGTTGCCAGGTGACTTTGCACAGTTAGGACGCTGATGTTTCGCTCTGCGGCGATCTCTTCCAGGCTGCGCTTTTGGCGGTACAGCGCCCAGGTTTGCAGGGCACTGCTGCCGATTACCCGGATGCCATCGTTGGTTTTTTCCAGCATGTAGCGCCGGATTTCGGCGATAAATAGGTTGCCATAGAGCTGTAGTTTCCGCTCCCCAACCCCGCTCACCTGTTGGAAATCATAGTCATTGAACGGTCTTTTCTCGGCCATATCGGTCAGGGTAGCGTCGGTGAAGACGATGTAGGGTGGTACGCCCTGCTGCTGGGCCACCTGCCTCCGAAGTACTACCAGGCGATCGAAGAGCTCTTCGCGCTGCACCTCGCCCTGTGGCCGGGCTTTCAGCACCGGCAGGCGCTCTTTGGCGAGGACTTCCTTGGGCTGCGGCATAACCAGCTTGACTTTCTTTTCCTCGAACAGCACCGCCCGCCCGCCCGCCGTCACTTTCAGGCAGCTGCCGTCATCGTAAGCGATCTCGACCAGCCCCGTGTGCAGCATCTGCGACAGCAGGTAGAGCCAGGCATCGAAACTGTGTTCTTTGCCGGCGCCATAGGTCTTGATCTGGTGGTAGCCGGCCTCCATGATTTCGCGGCGCTGGCTGCCACGCAAAATATCGACCAGCAGGTGCATGCCGACTTTCTCCTGGGTGCGCAGCACGGCGGAGAGTGCTTTTTGAGCGACGATAGTCCCATCGAATTGGAGGGGCGGATTCTGGCAGACGTCGCAGTTGCCACAGGTGCCGTCGTAGGGTTCGCCGAAGTAGTGGAGTACCGTTTTGCGCCGGCAGACCGGGGCCTCCGCAAACTGGTACATGCGGTTGAGCTTGGCAATTTTCAATTCTTTCTGCTCGGGGCTGCTTTCGCCCTGTTCGATCATATCGCGATAAGTCTGCAGGTCGCCGTAGCTAAAAAAAAGCACTGCCTCCGCCTTGGAGCCGTCACGTCCGGCCCGGCCGATTTCCTGATAATAACCCTCCAGGTTGCGCGGCAGATTATAGTGCACCACAAAACGCACGTTGCTCTTGTCGATACCCATACCGAAAGCGATGGTGGCGCAAATGATCGGCGTCCGGTCGTTGATAAAGTCCTCCTGGACCTTGTTGCGCTGCGCGGCCGGTACTTCCGCGTGGTAGTGGGCGGCCTGGAAACCCTTGGCATTGAGCTTTTCAGCCAGCGTTTCACAGGTTTTTCGGCCCAGGCAGTAGATGATGCCGGATTGCTTGGGATGCTTTTTCAGGAACTCGACGATCTGTTCGAAACGCTTCTGCCCGGGCCGGACCTGCAGGGTAATGTTGGGCCGGTCGAAGGAGGCGATGAACACCAGCGGGTCCTGCAGGTGCAGTTGTTCCGCAATGTCCTTGCGGGTCAGTTTATCGGCCGTGGCGGTGAGCGCAATGACCGGCGTTTTGGGGAACTGCTCCTTCAAAAACCGCAGTTGGGTATATTCCGGGCGAAAATCGTGGCCCCAAGCCGAAATACAGTGCGCTTCATCGATGGCGAACAGGGAAATTTTCATGCGCTTCAGCAAAGGCTGGAAACCCTGTGAAACGAGCCGTTCCGGGCTGACATACAGCAATTTCACGCGCCCGTTCAGCACATCCTCTTCCACCTGCCGGCTCTGATTGCCGTCCAGGCTGCTGTTCATGAAAGCTGCCGCCACGCCATTGGCGCGCAGCCCCTCCACCTGGTCTTTCATGAGGGCGATGAGCGGACTGACGACCACCGCCGTGCCTTCCAGGGTAAGGGCCGGGATTTGGAAACAAACGCTCTTACCGCCGCCCGTGGGCATCAGTACCAGGGTGTCGCGCCCGTCGTAAATGGCCTGGATGATGTCGGCCTGCAGGGGCCGGAAGGCATCGTAGCCAAAGACTTTTTTAAGCGTAGCGGAAGCGTCGGTAAGGGACATGGCCGGTCGGATTGAACGAAGAGTCCGGCAAATTTAACAAAATGTTTTAAAAACCAGCAAGGGGGACGTTCCATGAGCCGAAATGACCCTTAATAGATCGCCCGGCTATGCTGTAACGTACTTCGCAGATCGGGCAGTAGCCGGTCGGCGGCTTGCGCCAGCATAGCTTCATTGTGGGGGAAAGGCAGCGGCTGGTTGCCAATACGCTGGCGGCTGTTGTCGCTCAGCGCGCGGCGGTCGCCCCGGAAGGTGGAGGCATAATTTTCAAACAACACTTCTGTACCGAGTTCGCGCTGGTCGAGCAAGCTGCTGCGGTCGGTGTTATAAATTTCGACCCGGCCGGTCAGCCGGGCGGCCTTGCTTTGGAAAATTTCCAGCACGTCGGCGCGGAGCTGCACGTAGTGCGGCGTTTTCAGGTCATTGCCCAGGGAATCCTTGCGGACATTGCCCTTTTTATCCAGTACGTAGTCAAAACCGTCCTGGATCTCTTTTTCATCCGTGTAGCTGCGTTCGTGCACTTTTTCCGGACTGATGTCGATCTGCCGGACTTGAAAAACGACGTTGTAATCGTACTGTACGCCCGGCTGGGCGGCAAAGTAGAAGGCTTTCCATTCGCTGTCCAGATCGGCCTTACTCAGGCGGAGTACCCGTTCGGCAAAAGTGCGGGGCAGCACCTGATTCGACTGGTTTTTTACTTCCAACAGCACGTAGGAAGTACCCAGATCGCGTGCCCGGGCCTTGAGGGCCGTTTTGTCCTTATAATTCTGGTAGTAGCGCTGTTCCAGATTCTCCAGGGCGGCGTGGGCCTCCCGGGCCGCCGGACGATCGCCTTGTTCCGCTTTATCCAGCAGGGTCTGCGCCTGGTGGTACAGATAGTCGGCGGCTTTCTCGCAGCTGATGCTTTCCAGCTGGTTGATATCCACCAGTTGAATGTTGGCCCGGTAGCCGTTGCTGGCGCTGAGCGGCAGGAGCGGCGCCACCCGTTGCTGACGGCTGCGGATCTGGCGGTGAATGCGGTTGACCTTTTCCCAATTCTCGTCCCGGTTCTGGTTCACGAGGTTGGTGATCAGGGCCAGATCGCGGGCCTGGGCTTTCTGGAAGGCCAGTTCCAGCCCTTGTACGTATTCGATTTTCTTTTTGGATTTGCCCGCCAGTCTGCGGACGGAGGGTTCGATGGCGGCGTCGTAATCGCCCGTTTCGGTGAACTTTTGGGGGCTGCGGCAGGCGGTAAACAGGCAGCAGAGCAGCACGGCAGGAATGAGCAAACAGGAAGTGGTACGCATGGCATTCGTTTTTGATTGTTTTCAAAATCTGCCTGCAAAATGCGGGGTGGCCAGCATACCGGATTGCTAAAAGCTGTTAGGGCTTTCAGAAAGTTTGTTAAATTCCTGAACAGTGTGTAAACGGGTTTGAAGCAATTCTTAACACCCCTTACGCCGCGTGTCGAGAATGTACTGGATCTTCCAGCCTTGGGGCGCCTTGACCAGTTGGAAGGAGTTGGTGCCGCAGTGGGAAAGTTTCCCGTTCAGATAGAATTT
>JBKJKS010000493.1:0-3548 GCA_046597295.1 Saprospiraceae bacterium | reverse complement strand
ATATAACTGGTCCGGTCCGAACGGATTTACCGCTACGACTAAAAATATCAGCGGCTTGGCGCCGGGCACCTATACCCTGACGGTGACGGATGCCACGCCTACAACTTACACGTTCCCGCCCCAATTAATAACGGCCACTTCGAATCTAGCAGTAACCAACGTGACTGAAACGTCCCTGTATGCGGGCTACCAGGTCAGCGGCGACAGCATCTGCGACGGTAAAGCGACGGTGTCCTTTTCCGGTGCCAGCGGCACGGCAGCGATTCTCTGGAGCAACGGGGTGACCACGGCCAGTAACACGACGCTTTGCGCCGGCGCTTACCAAGTCACGGTCACCGACCAACTGGGTTGTGCTTCGGTCTGGTCGGACAGCCTGACTGCTCCGGCCGGGGTGAAAGGTAATACCACCATCGTGGCGCCGGTGAGTTGCAACGGCGAATGCGACGGTATTGCCCAATTGTACGTGACTGGCGGCGTAGCCCCCTACACGGTGCGCTGGGCCTTGCCGGGCAATCAGTTCCAGCAGGATCAGTTGCTAAACTCGTCCTCCTTCTCGGTGGTCGATAACCTCTGTGGCGGTGATTACAAGGTGACCATTACCGATAGCAATGGGTCGACCCGGCTCGAAAATGTACCGGTGGACGAACCGGCGTCCATCACCGCTTCTTTCAACCAGAACCCGCCGACTCGCTTCAACTCCTGCGATGCCGAAACGATGATTACCGCCATCGGCGTCAACGGCATACCCACTTATTCCTGGTCGGGCAGCAACAGCCACAGCGGCACCGAAGCCCGGGCCGATGGCCTCTGCGCCGGCGAGGTGGTCACCTTCGTGATCGTGGACGACAAAGGCTGTTCCGCCATTGCCCGGGATACGATCGGTTATCCGGAAGACGGTTGCCTGCTGGGCAGCCCGGTCATTACCCCCGGCGAGAAAGACGGCAAGAATGATGAACTGTACATCACCTGCGCCGAGACTGTGAACAACACGGTGGAAATATTCAACCGCTGGGGCCAGATGGTTTTCAGCGTCCAGAACTACGACAACAATGGCATTGTGTGGACGGGCGAAACCAAGAACGGCGCCGCCCTGCCCGATGGCGTGTACTTCTACGTGATGACCTATACCGACGATCAGGGCGCCCAACAGCGTATTAAAGGCTACGTCAACCTGCTGCGCTAAGTGCACTGACCGGCTCCTGCTATTTCCAATTCTGAAGGGTTTCAAAGTGATTCAAATGACGAGTGGTCGTAAAGTGTACGATCCGCCCGGTTTGGATCACTTTGCCCGACCCTTTTTCTTCATTCATTTTCCTATTCACGCCCAAACTTTCGATTGCAATGAAAAAGGCACTTTTTACACTCTCTTTCAGCCTGCTGCTGGTGGCTGCTTTCGCCCAGGAATTGGCCGTCTATTCCCAGTACCAGATCCACCCGGTACTGATCAACCCCGGCTACACGGGTTTTGAAAACAAACACGAAGTGATCGGCAACGTACACAGCTCGTGGACCGGCTTTTCCGGCGCGCCCACGGCCTACACCCTGCTCTATACCGCGCCGGTCGGCGACAAACTCGCTTTAGGCGGGGGCATTTTCAGTGAAAAAGCCGGCAATCAAAACGTCATGAAATTGCAGCTGAACTATGCGTTTCGCTTCCAGGTGCAGAAGGCCCGCATCGGACTGGGTCTTTCCACCGATTTTATCAACCGGAACCTGAAATCCGAACTGCTGGATAATCCGCTCGTGCAGCCGAATGACGATGTGCTGGAAGAAAACGTGAACGGCCAGAGCATTTTCGACGCGACCATCGGTACCTATATGTTGTACGACGATCGCTTCTTTGTCGGTCTGTCCCTGCCCAACGCCATCCGTACCCGCCTGGACGATGTACTGGTGGAAGAAACGGATCAGCAGCGCAACTCGCTATTCCAACACTACATTTTTCAATTTGGCTACATCGCCAACATTGCCAGCCAAAACTTCAAGGTCATTCCGTCGCTGACGATGCGCAATGTGCGGGACACGCCGTACCAGATCGACCTGAACGTACAGGGCCGCTTTCTGGAGGAGAAACTCATTGCCGGCCTGACATTCCGGCCCAACAACGAAGGCTCGATGGCTTTTCTGCTCGGCAGCCGGTACCAGCAGTTTCAGGTGACCTACTCCTACGACGTGGCTTTTTCGCGTTTTCAAAAATATAACAGCGGTTCCCACGAGATCAGCCTTTCCTACTCTTTTGCCCGCAAAGCCGCCCGGCCCGCTCCGGTGGAACCCGGCATGTAAGTAAAGAAATCGGCCCGGTCCTTTCCGGTGCCGCAAGACAGATGTCTTTAACAATTGGTTTTTGGGATGGCCTCTCTGCGAAAAGTCGTCAGGGGGGCTTTTTTTATTTATTTGCGTAAATCCGCCTCTTTTATGCCGGATATAGTACCGTAAAAGGGTTGAAATAATTTTTTGACAAGTAGCTACTTTGTAAATTATTGCCATACATTTGCCATGCTTATTCGCAGGAATTTTTTTTAATCCGCTCTGATCTCATGCGCGAAAACATGCTGCCATCCTCTGGTGCATGTTCCGGTTTCCATCCCAAAAGGTAGATACCTTTTTTCCCGCTCCGTTTATTTTTCGATTTGTACCCCATTTGACCCTTTAGCATTGTCTACGGAAGGACGGTCTGAAATTTGGCCCGATTTTCGCAATGCGAAGTGAACCTTTTAATCATTCTCGGTGCTCCCGTTTAATGAGCATTTATCCGCTATAATCTCATGATAATAATCTTTACACTGTCTTTTCATTTATTTTTAGTTGCCTGAAGGGTATGGAAAGTGTGGCTCGGCTGCACCTTCCATACCCTTTTTGTTTTTTTGCAAAAAACCGAATAACGAAAAAGCCGGTTCCGGCGGACATCCATTTTTATCAACCATTTTTCATCAAAATCATCTAACAACATGAAAAGAATGATCTTCATTCGCACCGCATTGTCGGTCACACAAGGAGGCCTGAAGGCGCTTCTCGTGCTGGCGGCAATGACCTTCATGGGTACAGTGAGTGTTTCGGCACAGAGTTACTTTACGCCCAGCCAGGCATCGGCGGTCACGGAAGCAACTTTAATGGAACTTTCACAGCAGCCCGTTGCCAAATCCGGCGCTCCCAATGCCACTTTGGTCGGCGCGCCCAGCACGATTGCCCAGGCACCTACGGTAAATGACAACTCCAGGTTGTTGGTGCTGAAAATTGCTTACCTCTCCGAGGTGGGAATCAATCTCAAGATGGGTCTTGGCACCCAGGAAGCCATCGATCAGGTGTACAACACCGCGTCCAATGGTGCCCCTGCTGCCCGTCTAACCCTGTTGGGTCAGGCAAAAGCCTACGTTGTGGACTTGTTGTCCAACTAATTCTCTCCATTTCTTTTCATCCTTTTTCTTTTTAAGTAGCTACTTAAATCGTACTCTCATGAAAAAAAATTTTATAACATCTATTAAGTGTCTCCTGGCCGGGGTGCTGTTTCTGAGCTCGTTCTCCGTGGCGATGGCTTCGTATACGGCTAC
>JBKJKS010000440.1:0-3485 GCA_046597295.1 Saprospiraceae bacterium | reverse complement strand
TGGAATGATTGGTGGGCTTCGAGGCCATCGGCGGGGTCGTCGGTGGTACAGACTACCTCGACGCGCATTTTTTGTAAAATACCCTGCGTCGAGAGGGTGGGGGAGGCCAGGGCGGCATTGGTTTCGGCAAAAATAGCGGCAGCCGTGCCGGGATTTAGTAAATCGCGGATTCCAAAATAGCGCTGCAATTCGAGGTGGGTCCAGTGATACAAGGGGTTGCGAACGGTGTACGGCACAGTGGCCGCCCAGTGTTCGAATTTTTCCCAATCGCTCCCTGGTCCGGTGATAAACGCTTCCGGTACCCCCTGCGCGCGCATCGCCCGCCATTTGTAATGATCGCCTTCGAGCCACAGGTCGGTGATGCTGCGAAACTGCCGGTTGGAGGCAATATCAACGGGCGACAGGTGGCAGTGATAATCGATGATCGGCTGCTCCGCCGCATGGTCGTGGTAGAGTTGGGCGGCGAAGTCGTTGTCCAACAGAAAGTTATCCCCCAGGAATGGGCGGAATGCACTGGAAGCGGGGACATCGTTGGGCTGGATCATGTGCTTAATGGATCGATTGCCGCCTGATCAAATTGGTGACTTCCCGTACTTTTTCTTCCAATCCCGCCCAATCTTTTTGTTCCAGCACGGCTTTGGAGATCAGTTTGGACCCCATGCCCACACAGGTGGCGCCGGCCTCGAACCAGCCGCGCAGGTTGGCTTCGTCGGGCGACACCCCACCGGAAATCATGGCTTTGGTCCAGGGGCAAGGGGCAAGATGGGCTTTCAGAAAGGCGGGCCCCAGCACTTCGCCGGGCGCGATTTTGACGATTTCGACCCCCAATTCTTCAGCGCGACCTATTTCCGAAGCGGTGGATACGCCGGGTAGAACGGCCACTTTTCGGCGGTGGCAGGTCAGGATCACGTCCTCGCGGAGCAGGGGCGTAATGACGAAATCAGCGCCCATTTGCAGAAACAACGCGGCCGTACCGGCGTCCTGAATGGAGCCGATGCCGAGGAGCAGCTCGGGTAGTTCGCGCCGGGCGCGTTTGATCAGACTGGCAAATACCTCGTGGGCAAAGGCTCCGCGGTTGGTAAATTCGAGCACCCGCGCGCCGCCCCGGTAGCAGGCGGCGGCGACCTCAAAGGCGACCTCCGGATCGGGGTGGTAAAACAGCGGCACGAAGCCGGTGTCCTGCAGGGTTTGGTAGACGTGGAGGCGCATTTCTAAAGGGTTATTGTTGTTTTGATAGTTGGTCAAACACGACCTTTTCCATCTTCGGCGCGAGCAAGTGCATCATGCCGAAGGCGAGCAGATAGGCGCAACCACAAATAACGAACAAAAGATTATATCCGGCGGTGACGTTACCCACTGCTTTATACGAATCGAGCAGGTAGCCCACCAAAACCGGGAATAAAATGCCGCCCACCGAGCCGGCCATACCCCCGATACCGGCGACCGAACTGATGGCTTTTTTAGGAAACATATCCGATACGATGGTGTACATATTGGCACTCCAGGCCTGGTGCGCGGCGGCGGCGAGGCCGATCAGCGCCACGGCCTGCCAAATATTGGTCGTGAACCGGGCGGCCATGATGGGCACCACGCAGAAGGCGAAAATAAGCAGCGCCGTCTTGCGGGCGCGATAGACGGGCCAGCCTTTTTTAATAAACCAACCCGACAGGTACCCGCCGCCGATACTGCCGACCATGGTGGCCGTGTAGACCAGGGCCAGTGCGAGACTCGGTTTTTTCAAATCCAGCTGGAACGTGCTGGCGAAGTAGGAGGGCAACCAAAACAGGAAAAACCACCAGATCGGATCGGTCAGCAGTTTGCCAAAAATGTAGGCCCAGGTCTGCCGGAAGCGGAACAGTTGTCCCCACCGAACGGGTTTGGCATCCGTGGGTGGTTCGTCGTCGCTTTGAATATGCGCTAATTCGGCAGCGTTCATGCCGGGCGTTTTTTCGGGCGAATGATACAGTAACTGCCAGAAAATCAACCAGATAAAGCCCAGCGCGCCGGTGATGAGGAAGGCTGCCTGCCAGCCCCAAACGCCCAAGATCCAGGGCACCGTGAGGGGGGCGACCAGGGCGCCGATGTTCGTACCGGAGTTAAAAATACCGTTGGCCAGGGCGCGGTCTTTTTTGGGAAACCACTCGGCGACCGTCTTGATGGCCGCCGGAAAATTGCCCGCTTCCCCCAGGCCCAACGCGGCCCGAACGGCCATAAAACCGGCGGTGCTAAAAGCGGCGGCATGGGCCATCGCCGCTATACTCCAGGCCACGATCGAAATCGTGTAGCCGCGTTTCACCCCGATCCGGTCAATGAACCGCCCAAACAACAGCAAACCCAGGGCATAGCAGGCGGAGAAAGCCATGACGATGTTGCCGTAGTCCGACTCCGACCAGGTGAATTCTTTTTCCAAAACGGGTTTGAGCAACCCGATCACCTGGCGGTCGATATAGTTGATGGTGGTGGCGAAAAAAAGCAGGGCAACGACGCGCCAGCGATAGTTGGTCATTTTTTTGAGCGGAAGAGCCGGTGAAGTGGTAGAGTTCGTGTAGATTGACCAGACATAACTCCACCACCCTGCACCGATGATAATATGGACACACTGTTTGACGTATCGGGCAAGGTAGCCGTGGTCACCGGCGGCTCCGGTGTACTCTGTGGCGCCATGGCCCAAGCCCTCGCCGCGCGCGGCGCCAAAGTAGGCATCCTGGGCCGCACACCCGAAAAAAACGGGAAAATGGTGGACGGCATCCGCGCAGCAGGCGGCGACGCCATCGCATTACTGGCCGATGTACTCGACGAAACGGCCCTCGAAGCGGCGGCGAAGCAAGTGCTGGACCGCTGGGGCCGGCTCGATATCCTGATCAACGGCGCGGGCGGTAATACGCCCGGCAGCGCCATCCCGCCGGGGGAGAATTTCTTTGAACACCACTCGTTTGCCGACTATAAGCGGGTCTTTGCCCTCAACCTGGATGGTACCGTCTTGCCGACGATGGTCTTCGGGCGACTGATGGCCCGGCAAAAGACCGGCAGCATCATCAACATTTCGTCGATGGCCGCTACCCAGGCAATTACCCGCATCCCCGGTTACTCGACGGCCAAGGCGGCCGTGGATATGTTCACCCGCTGGCTGGCTGTGGAAACGGCCCTACGCTTTGGAGAAGGCATCCGGGTCAACGCCATTGCGCCGGGGTTTTTCATTACCGACCAGAACCGCAGCCTGCTCACTACGCCCGAGGGCGGCTATACGGAGCGCGCGGCAGCGGTGATCCGTAAAACGCCGACGGGGCGTTTCGGGGAAGCGGACGAACTCATTGGTACCTGTATCTGGCTTTGTTCGGATGCCTCCCGGTTCGTGACCGGCGCGATTATTCCGGTCGACGGAGGCTTCTCGGTGTGGAGCGGCGTGTGAGCAGGTGGAGAATAGCGCTTGTTTGGGGTGGAGTTCGTAGAAGCGAGTCTTAAACACGATCCATTCAACCTATTTT
>JBKJKS010000251.1:0-2600 GCA_046597295.1 Saprospiraceae bacterium | reverse complement strand
AGGCCGGGGGAGGTAGCCACGCTCGGTTTTGCCAACAAACTTATTTACACGGACTAAGTCCGCGTTAGCCTTTATAAACCCTTATCAATGCGAATAGCGGGTTAAAAATGACCTCGGAGAGGTTACATATTGGTAGAAATGATGTTTTTATGCGTTTTTGACGACCTCGGAGAGGTCGAACGTGTAAGATACGAGGGCCATCCAAGCGCGTTCGACCTCTCCGAGGTCGGTTAAAGGGGTTCGGTACGGATTTCTACCAATATATGACCTCTCCGAGGTCGAAAAACCAGGACTTTAACCCGTTATTCGCATTATCAACATATGAACATGAACTTTCTGAAAAGGACAACCGGCTTATTCTGGATAACCGTGGCGCTCGCCGCCCTGATTTTCCTGGTCAGCCGACCCGGGCTCGAGATCGAACGGGCTATGAAACTCAGCAAACCCCTGCTCGAAATTCAAATGTTCTGGTGGATCGTGCTGCCGATCTTCACGCCGATCCTGCTGGGGCTGGCGCTCTTCGGCTGGTACGCCTGGCGGGGCGAATACGATCAGCCCGTGTAACCGGTTCACCTAATCACCACGGCTATGCCACTGCAAAATCGCGTCAGTCCGTACGGCGACATCTGTTTTTCCGAACACCGTGGCCGGCTGATGGGTAATCGGGGCCGGCTGCACAATGACCGGCAAGAGATCGTGCGCGACTACCTCGGAGAACGCTGGATCATTTGTCTGCTGGAATTCAGGGGCCGGCACCAGGAAGTGATGCGTCCGGGCCGTTATACCGAACTCTTTTTTCTGGATGAAGCGACGGCACTGGCCGCCGGGCACCGGCCCTGCGCTCAGTGCCAGTTCGCCCGGTACCAGGAATTTATAAGTTTATGGAAGCAGGCAAACCAGCACCAGACATTTAATCTGCGACAACTGGATGACGTTTTACACGCGGAAAGGACCAGCTCGCACCCCACGGCGCACCCCCTGGCCGAATTGCCGGACGGCGTTTTTATTGAACTGGATGATCGACCGGTGCTGATCCGGGCCGGTCAGCTGTGGACCTGGTCATTTGCGGGTTACCGGCATTTGCCAGGCTACCAGGCCGCCGAACTGGTCAGGACCATCACGCCGATGTCCATTGTCCGGGCTATAGCCGCCGGGCTTCAGCCGGATGTGCATCCAACTGCCGCTCTGCCCACCTGATCGACCAATACGGTTGTTCTCTTTTACGCTGCCTGTAGCCGCAGCCGATGAGCATACGTGGGGTAGCCCGGTTCCATGGGGGAAGCGATGATGATTATTTTAGCGCCGATCCTGGACCAGGCCATTTTTGGTTGTCCAAAAAAGAAGCCCCTGCTCCGGTTCACACCAGTGCAGGGGGCTTATGTATGTATGGCTAGTGCCAAAAATGTTGCCGGAGAATATTACTTCACCTCGGTGGGGATCTTTTTCGCCTTGGTGGTTTTAGTTTCTGCTTTCGGTTCGGTGGCGGTCACCACTTTACCGCTGCCGGAAATGATATCTTCTTTAATGAAATCAACCACCAGAGCCGAAGCCACGAAGACGGAAGAGTAAGTGCCAAAGAAAATACCGACCAACATACCGAACGCAAAGCCTTTGATCGCGCTGCCGCCGAAGAAGAAGAGCAGGCTTACCACGAGGAATACGGTACCCGAAGTAATCAGCGTGCGGCTCAGGGTCGTATTGATGGCCAGGTTGAATACTTCCTCTTTGCGCCGGCCGCCGTAGGTGTTGATAAATTCCCGGATCCGGTCGTAAACGATCACCGTGTCATTCACCGAGAAACCGATCACCGTCAGGATACAGGCGATAATAGCCTGGTCAATTTCCAGCGAGAAAGGCACCAGACCGTGCAACAGGGTGAAGAAGGTCAGCGTAATCAGCACGTCGTGAAACAAGGACAACACGGCGCCCAGCGAAAACTGCCAGCGGCGGAAACGGATCAACAGGAACAGGAAGATGAGGGTCAGGGCCGCAAAGGCCGAGTAGAAAGAAGAACTGCGTATGTCGTCGGCCACGGTCGGTCCGACCTGGCTGGAAGAGGCTACGTGGGTGCCCGTTGAGGTCGTTTTCTTGAAAGTAGCCAGATCATTTTCGACGGCGCCGGCAGCCTGGAGGCCTTCGTGCAACTTGGCCACCACATCGTCGGCCACGGTCGGGCCCTGCTCGTTAATTTTATAGGAAGTCGTGATATTGTAGGTATTCTCGGTGCTCACGGCCTTGATGATCGGGTTACCACCGAACGCCTGGGTCAGTGCACCGCGAATCTGTTCGGAATCCACCGGCTTCGCAAACTGCACGTTGTAGGAATAGCCGCCTTTGAAATCCACACCCAGCTCGAAGCCGCGGGTAAAGAACGAGATCAGGCCGATCAGGATGATCGCTCCGGAAAACATATAGGCGTAGCGGCGTTTACCCATCCAGTCGTAGTGGAAGCCCACCAGCCAGTTCTCCGACCAGGGGCGGCTGTAATTGATGACACCGCCGCGCTCGATCCACCATTCGGTGATCAGGCGACCAACCAGAATAGCGGTAAACAGGGAACTCAGAATACCGACCAGCAGGACCGTACCGAAACCCTTAAT
>JBKJKS010000191.1:0-3052 GCA_046597295.1 Saprospiraceae bacterium | reverse complement strand
GCAACCCCTGCTTTTTTCGGAAATCGAAAGCGCCGTGCTGCGGGGCCAGGCCGATGCCGGGCTGATCATTCACGAGAACCGTTTTACCTATGCGGACCTGGGCCTGGTAAAAATAATTGATCTGGGGGAGTACTGGGAGACCACGACCGGCCTGCCCATACCGCTGGGGGGCATCGTCGTGCACCGGGACCTGCCGCCGGAGGTGCAACAGAAAGTGAATCGCGTGTTGCGCCGCAGCGTGGCCTACGCGTTCGAGCATCCAGCGGACGCGATGCCCTTCGTGCGCGCCCATGCCCAGGCCATGGATGATTCCGTGATGCAGGCCCATATTGACCTGTACGTGACGCCCTACACCCTGGATTTGGGCGAAACCGGTCGCGCTGCCGTGCGCCAGATGTTCCGGCTGGGCCGGGAGCGGGCGGCTATTCCGGCGTACCGGGAAGATTTTTTCTTGAATTAAAAAAAGACTTCATTTCTGGCATGATTTTCGAATTACACTGTCACGTGTGTAAGTATTGTTTTTAGAATTGAAAAAAATTCGGAAGCGCGGGTAAAGACCCGCGCTTTTTTTATGCCCGCTCGGCTGGTGCGGCGCGGTGGCCGGTTTGCAAAAGCCCGTTTTTTGAAAACGGCTTTTTCTACCTTTGTCCGCTTTTTTGACAAAATTCCTAACCAGTAAAATTCAAACCGATATGATCATTGGCGTACCAAAAGAAATCAAAAGCAGCGAGAACCGGGTCGCGCTGACCCCGGCGGGCGCGTTGGAGTTTACCCGGCGCGGCCATCAGGTATATGTGCAAAGCACGGCCGGCATCGGCAGCGGCTTTCCGGATGACGAATATACGGACAACGGTGCAGTGATGCTGAACACCGCCGACGAAGTGTGGGCCAAGAGCGACATGATCATGAAGGTCAAGGAGCCCATTGCGGAGGAATATCCGCGCTGCCGCGCCAATCAATTGATTTTCACCTACTTCCACTTCGCTTCGAGCCAGGATCTCACCACGGCCATGCTCGCCAGCGGCGCCATTTGCCTGGCCTATGAAACGGTGGAAACCAAAGATCGCCAACTGCCCCTGCTCATCCCCATGTCGGAGGTGGCCGGCCGGATGGCGGTGCAGGAAGGCGCGAAGTATTTGGAGAAACCCGCCGGTGGCCGGGGCGTCCTGCTGGGCGGCGTACCGGGCGTGGCGCCGGGTAAAGTGCTGGTGATCGGTGGCGGTATTGTCGGTACGCAGGCCGCGAAAATGGCCGCCGGTCTCGGCGCCCAGGTGACGCTCCTCGACGTGAGCCTGCCGCGCCTGCGCTACCTCAGCGATATCATGCCGGCCAACGTGATCACCATGTACTCCAATGAATACAACATCCGCAAGCTGATCCAGACCCACGACCTCATCATCGGTGCGGTGCTGATCCCCGGCGCCAAGGCCCCCAACCTGATCACCCGCGATATGCTTAAACTGATGCGCCCCGGCACGGTCATCGTGGATGTAGCGGTGGACCAGGGCGGCTGCATCGAAACAACCCGGCCCACCACGCACGAAAACCCCACCTATGTCATCGATGAAGTGGTGCACTATTGCGTGGCCAACATGCCGGGCGCAGTGCCTTTTACCTCCACGGTGGCGCTGACCAATGCCACCCTGCCTTATGCCCTACAGCTGGCCCAGAAAGGCTGGCAAAAAGCCTGCGCCGAGAATGCCGAACTCAAGCTCGGTCTCAATGTGGTCCAGGGCAAGGTGGTTTACCAGGGCGTGTCCGATGCGTTCGGACTGCCTTTTCATCCGGTGGAGCAGGTAATGAACTAAATTACGGCACAATATTTTTCCGTGTTTTTACCTTCGAATGCGGAGGAGACGCAGCAGTTGTTTTTTGACAAACAATCCGTCGCGTTTTCTCCGCATTTCTTTTGCCTCCACGCTAGCCCTCGAAGGCCAAAATCTATGAAATACTTCATCCTGCTGTTGAAACTGTTTATTTTCATTGCCCTGATCATGATCCGTCTGGGCGAATGGGATGTGTCGTATTTATATGCCGGCTCCAGGTATAGCGAAGCGCTGATGTATTATACAAATGCGGTCGCCAGTATCGCCATCTTTCTGATGTTCGTCGATTTCGTACAATTTTTTACCCTCACCACCTACCGGCGGCGGCATAAGATCTGGGCGGAGGACAATTTCACCATTGGCATTGGCCTGATTTACTCCATCCTGCTGGCAGTTGGCATTATCGTCGGCATTCTGTCGCTGTTCCGGATTAATGTGCGGGACCTTTTCACTTCCCTGTCCATCATTTTCGCCGGTTTGGCCATCCTGTCGAAAGATTACATTTCCAATATGATCAACGGGATGATCATTACTTTTTCGGGACAGCTGACCATCGGCGACAACGTGAGCATCGGGCAGCACCGGGGCAAGATCACCGACATTACCCTGTCCAGCCTGCATATCCAGAACGACGACGACGACGTGATCTATATCCCGAACAACGTGGTGCTGGCCGCCGAGGTGGTGAACTATACCAAGCGCGAGATCAAGCGCACGAGCATTGACTTTGAGATTTACATGAAATACCTGATGAGCGTGGAGCAGCTCGAACAGCAGCTGATCGAAGCGCTCAGCCCCTTCAACGAACTCATCAAACCCGACAGCTATTACCTGCGGGTGGCTGAGGTGCGCAAAGACAGCGTGGCCCTGAAATTTCAGTACATTCTCCAGCAACCTAATAAGGACCTCGAACGCCAGATCCGCCGCAAAACCATCCGCCGGCTGGTCGAAATCATCGGGGAAAGGGAAAAATTTGTCGAGAAACTGCCGGATCTGCCCGAGATGACCGATCCGAGCGGCCACGCCGTGATTTAATTCATTACTTCATCACTTCATGAAATGAACCGCCTCCAGCACGAAACATCCCCCTACCTCCGCCAGCACGCCCACAATCCCGTGGAGTGGTATGCCTGGAAGCCCGAAGCCTTCGAACGCGCCCGGGCGGAGCAGAAGCCGATCCTGGTGAGCATCGGGTATTCCACCTGCCACTGGTGCCACGTCATGGA
>JBKJKS010000169.1:0-5270 GCA_046597295.1 Saprospiraceae bacterium | reverse complement strand
CCCCTCTAAACCCTTTTTCTAAACCCCTCTAAACCCTTTTTCTAAACCCCTCTAAACCCTCAATAATCAATTCTGCACGTTCGCCTCGTTCTGTCCTTTCGGCAGATCGCCGGTGATGGTCAGGCCCATGCTGCGCGCCGTACCGGCGATCATTTTCATGGCGGATTGTACGGTGAAACAGTTCAGGTCGGGCATTTTGCTTTCGGCAATGGCCTGCACCTGATCCCAGGTGACCGAACCGACTTTCTTGCGGTTGGGCTCCGGAGAACCTTTACCGATGGGCAGCTTGGCGGCTTCGAACAGTTGGATGGCCGCCGGCGGGGTTTTGATGATAAAGTCAAAGGTCTTGTCTTTATACACCGAAATGATCACCGGCAGGATCTTGCCGATCTGTTCCTGCGTCTGCGCGTTGAAGCGCTTGCAGAACTCCATGATGTTCACCCCTTTGGAACCCAGGGCGGGACCGATGGGCGGAGCCGGGTTGGCCTGGCCGCCTTTCACCTGGAGCTTAATATAAATATCTACTTCTTTTGCCATGATTGTCCGATTTTCTGCCCTGATTTAGGCAGGTAAGCTTTGTTAACCATTTTATGTAAACCGTCATTCCGTCCTTGTAGAAGCGAGCCCGGGAGAAGCGGGCATCAGGGGGACTGGACTAACTGATTTTTTCTACCTGCATGAAACCCAATTCCATTTCCGTACCCCGACCAAATATCTTCACGATGACTTTGAGTTTCTTTTTCTCGTCGTTCACTTCCTGCACATCGCCGATGAAGTCGGCAAAGGCGCCATCCACGATGCGGACCGTTTCCCCGATCAGGAAGGGTTCGCTCAGCGTTTCGCCGGTCTCCGCGCTTTCATCCACTTTACCCAGCAGTCGGTTGGCTTCCACCTGGGTCATCGGCAGGGGTGTTTCCTTACCGAGGAAGTGGATCACGTTCGGAATATCACTGATCATCTTAGCGATGTCCCCGTTCAGTTTGCCGCCAAGGGCTTCCACCAGGATGTAGCCGGGCAGGAGGTTGCGCTCCTGCATTACTTTCTTCCCGTTGCGGATCTTATAGACCTTTTCCGTGGGCACCACGACCGAAAAAACCGCATCCTTCCAGTTGGAACGCTCGATCTCGAGCAGGATCCTTTCCTGAATTTTCTTCTCCTTGCCGCTGATGACACGGAGGGAATACCATTTTCTGTTTTCGGAGGCCGCTGGAGCCGCCGTACCATTTTCTTGAAGCATGGTGGTCGGGAAAGGATGATGGAAACGAAGCGTGAAGAATTACTTACCCCCAGGTTCCGTAAATATTTTTGAATACCACGCTGCACAGGCCATCCATCAAAAAGATGAGAATGGCCAGGGTCGCCGCGGTCACCAAAACGACCATGGTGCCCTCCTGCAGCTGCGCTGCGGTGGGCCAGGAGACGTTCTTCACCAGTTCGTGGTAACTTTCCTTCAGATAAAGTGTCAATTTTTCCATCGCGAATCGTTGTGTGCCGCTCCATGCGAACCGGCAAATGAGTACGCTACCCTGCTATGGTCAAAAAAGCCCGTCACCCCTAAGCGGATAACGAACCGGCCTGCCAATAACGGAGCAGCAACTTAGTGAATCTGTGCAGGGGCAGCAGGGATCGAACCCGCAGCCTACGGTTTTGGAGACCGTCACTCTACCAGTTGAGCTATGCCCCTTTTTAGGAAGGTAGGAGTTAGGAGTTAGGAAACAGGAGTCAGGATTAAACAACTCCTGTCTCCTGTCTCCTGTCCCCTGTCCCCTAATTCCTGTTTCCTATTCTTAGTCAATGATCTCGGTCACCTGTCCGGCACCCACCGTACGGCCACCTTCGCGAATAGCGAAGCGGAGGCCTTTTTCCATGGCGATGGTGTTCAGCAGTTTCACTTCCAGTTCGATGTTATCGCCCGGCATCACCATTTCCACGTTGGCCGGCAATTTGCAATCGCCCGTTACGTCCGTCGTACGGAAGTAGAACTGTGGGCGGTAGCCATTGAAGAACGGCGTGTGACGGCCACCCTCTTCTTTCGAGAGGACGTATACCGAACACTTGAAGTGTTTGTGCGGCTTCACGCTGCCCGGCTTGCAAATAACCATCCCGCGCTTGATCTGCTCTTTGTCAATACCGCGCAGCAGCAGACCGGCGTTGTCACCGGCTTCGCCACGATCGAGCAGTTTGCGGAACATTTCCACACCCGTGATCGTCGAGTTCAGCGGCTTCTCTTCAGGCTTCATCATCCCGATGATTTCCACCGGATCGCCGACGTTGATCACCCCGCGCTCGATACGACCGGTAGCTACCGTGCCACGACCCGTGATGGTGAAGACGTCCTCCACCGGCATCAGGAAGGGCTTGTCCACTTCACGCACCGGATCGGGAATATCGTTGTCGCAGGCATCCATCAGATCCATGATGCGCTGCGAATACAGCGGATCGCCTTCCAGGGCTTTCAGGGCGGAACCCTGAATGATGGAAGCGTTATCGCCGTCAAAGTTGTAAGAGCTGAGCAGTTCGCGCAGTTCCATGTCCACCAGTTCGAGCATCTCGGGGTCATCCACGAGGTCGACTTTGTTCATGAACACCACGATCTGCGGTACGCCCACCTGGCGGGCCAGCAGGATGTGCTCGCGGGTTTGCGGCATGGGGCCGTCGGTGGCAGCGCAGACCACGATCGCACCGTCCATCTGGGCGGCGCCGGTGATCATATTTTTCACGTAGTCAGCGTGACCCGGGCAGTCCACGTGTGCATAGTGACGCTTGAGGGTTTCGTATTCAACGTGGGCCGTGTTGATGGTAATACCACGTTCTTTTTCTTCCGGGGCAGCGTCAATGGCATCATAGTCGGTCTTTTTTGCCAGACCCTTCAGCGAAAGAATATAGGTGATGGCCGCAGTCAGGGTCGTTTTCCCGTGGTCAACGTGACCGATCGTACCAATATTTACGTGCGGTTTAGAGCGGACAAATGTCTCTTTTGCCATTGGTTTAAACTGTTTAGTATCAAACGTTTGTGAAAAAAAATTTTAATGCAATAGGAACGTCCGACGATCCGGCGACTTGACAGGAAGCAAAAATTATCAAGTTAACAGACAATCAGACAGAACAGACCTACTTGGAGCCGTTGATGAGAATTGAACTCACGACCTCTTCCTTACCAAGGAAGTGCTCTACCCCTGAGCTACAACGGCTTACTATAAAGTGATGAAGTGATGTCATGACTTCATCATTTCATCACTTTATCATTTCCTCTTTCGGAGCGGCGGACGAGAATCGAACTCGCGACATTCAGCTTGGAAGGCTGACGCTCTACCAGCTGAGCTACCACCGCGAAGCTGTATGAAGTGATTGGGGGATGAAGTGATGAAGTGATTATAAAAAATCACTTCATCACTTCATCATCTTATCCTTTCATTGCTTTTGGTGGGGGTGGTGAGATTCGAACTTACTCAGCGTTGAAGCACCAGATTTACAGTCTGGCCCGGCTCTCCGACTCCGGGGCACCCCCTTGATTATGAAGCGATGAAATGATGAAGCAATCACTTCATCGCTTCATGCCCTTTATCACTTCATATTTTGAGCCACTAGAGGGACTCGAACCCCCGACCAGCTGATTACAAATCAGCTGCTCTACCAACTGAGCTACAGTGGCTTATTCAGTACCTCTACAGGCTAATTTACGACCTCAAACAACGTTTTTTTTCGGAAAAACAGACCCCTCCCGAAAAGCGAGTGCAAAAGTAATTTATTCCGGCAAGAAGGAAAACAATTTTGAAAAAAAACAGCAACTTTTAGGAAGAATTTCAGCGCTGCACGACGTTTGCCGCCGAAATCGTCCAAACCAGGCCGTCCAGCGGCCATTTTCAAGCCTTTCCACCGCCATGTCCGACCAAACCTGGACCTATTGCCAGGCGCATACGTCGCCGGTACCCGCCGTACTCACCGAACTGGAGCGGGCCAGCCACCTGCATACGCTCCATCCGCAGATGCTGGCCGGCGCTTACCAGGGTACGCTGCTGCGCCTTATCAGTCAGATGATCCGGCCCCGGCGCATCCTGGAAGTCGGTACCTACACCGGCTATTCCACCATCTGCCTGGCCGCCGGGCTGCCGGCCGACGGGCTGCTGCACACCATCGAAGCCAACGACGAGCTCGGTGCATTGATCCGGCGCTACCTCCTAAAGGCAAACCTGGCCGAAAAAGTTCAACTGCACCTCGGCAACGCGGCGGATATCATTTCCACGCTACCCGACCCCTTCGATCTGGTGTTCCTGGATGCGGGCAAGCTGGACTATGCCCGGCACTACGAGCTGGCCCTGCCCAAGACCCGGCCGGGCGGTTTCCTGCTGGCCGACAACGTGCTGTGGGATGGGAAAGTTGCCGACGGCGCGACCCGGAATGGTACGGCACAGGCGCTCCGAGCGTTCAATGATATGGTGCACCGGGATGCGCGGGTGGAGAATATTTTGCTTCCCCTGCGCGACGGGCTGCTGCTGATACGCAAGTTATGAACGGCCCTTAAAAATTATTTGTGTCAGCAGAACCTTACTTAAAACAAATGGTTTTATCCGGGTGCTTGATTAACTTTGCCCGATGCAGGAACGAATTCAGGAAAAACTCAAAATACTGGCGGATGCCGCCAAATACGACGTTTCGTGTGCCTCCAGCGGCGGCAAACGCGCCAACACCCCGGGCGGATTGGGTAACAGCCAGGGGATGGGCATTTGCCACAGCTATACGGAAGACGGCCGTTGCGTCTCGCTGCTCAAAATCCTGCTGACCAACTATTGTATATTCGACTGTGCCTACTGCGTGAGCCGGCGCAGCAACGACGTAAAACGGGCGGCTTTCACGGTGCAGGAAGTGGTCGACCTGACCATGAATTTCTACCGGCGTAATTATATTGAAGGCTTGTTCCTGAGTTCGGGCATTTTTAAAAATGCCGACTACACCACCGAACGGCTGGTGCGGGTGGCCAAAGAGCTGCGCACCGTCCATAATTTCAACGGTTACATCCACCTCAAAGTCATTCCGGGCGCCAGCCCGGAACTCATGCGCGAGGCCGGTCTTTTTGCCGATCGCCTGAGCGTGAACATCGAAATTCCTTCCGAGGAAAGCCTGAAGCAGGTGGCGCCGGAAAAAAACTATCCCGATGTGCTGGCGCCGATGGCCCTGCTGAAAGACGAGATCATCGCCAATAAAGAGGAGCGCCGGGTATTCAAACACGCCCCGCTGTTTGCGCCCGCCGGGCAAAGCACCCAAATGGTGGT
>JBKJKS010000647.1:0-13722 GCA_046597295.1 Saprospiraceae bacterium | reverse complement strand
CAAGATGTTCCTCCCCGATGGTACGCCCATGCGCGCCTCCGCGCATTGCAGGTTTATGGAATTTAAGGACGATGAGCTCCGGGTGGCCGAGGAAAACAAAATGTCCCCTGATGTTTCCCATACCCGCGTAATACCGGATGGCGAACATTTGCCTTACATGAGTTTTAAAATCTACGGCGATTCCAAGCATTACCTCGATGTGGCACGGGCCAATGGTGTGGTCAACTTTCGCCGTCTTCCGGTGGGTCGTACACTGCTGTTTCCGCCCATTGATAAATAGACTACAGCGTATAGATTTTAGCCACCCGAGGCGAAGCATCTACTTCGGCAACACTACTTATCACGACCAACCAGCGACCTATTTTGAACCCGGATTACGTCATCCCTACCGACCGCAGCGCCGACCTGACCACATTCACCTTCCGGGTGGATGGCGAGGCCGTTCCGCCTACGGTAAACGTAATGGCCATAGCGGTCTATTCGGAATTAAACCGCATCCCTTCGGCGCGCATCACGGTCTTAGACGGCGACCCGGCCCTGCAGGATTTCCCCAGCAGCAACCTCGCCATTTTTGCCCCCGGCAAAGAAATCGAAATACTCGCGGGCTACCACAGCGTGGAAAAAACCATTTTCAAAGGTGTCATCGTCAAGCATAGCCTCAAAGTCCGGGACCATTGTTTCCAATTAATCCTCGACTGCCGGGACCCTGCTTTCCGGATGACCCTGGCCCGCCGCAGCCGCAGTTTTCACGACCTGAAAGACAGCGAGGTGATGGAAAACATGCTCAATGAATACGGACTAACGCCAAGCGTGAAGGCCACCAAGAAAACGAAAGCGGAAATCACGCAGTACGACGTAAGCGACTGGGATTTCCTGCAGGTGCGCGCCGAGGCTAATGGTATGGTGTGCCTGGTGGACGGTGGGACGGTGACCATCGAGCCCCCCAAGCTGAGCCAATCGCCCGTGGTTTCGCCGGTTTTCGGCTCCTCTATCATCGAGTTTGACGTGGAAACGGACGGGCGGCAACAATTTGACGCCGTGAAAGCAACCGCCTGGGATTTTGTCAACCAGGAAATGGCCGAATCCAGCGGCGCCGAGCCCAGCGTACCCCAGGCCGGCCAGGATGACGGCCCGACGATCTCCGCCGATATGCAGTCGGGCGAATACGTGTTGCGCCATGCCGGTCGGGGCCAAACCGACGACTTGCAAGTTTGGGCCGACGCCGTTTTGCTGCGGCAGCGGCTGGCCAAAATCCGCGGTAGGGTGGTTTTTCAAGGTATGCACGGCGTCAAACCGGGTACCATCATCGAGTTAGTAGGCGTAGGCGAGCGTTTCAGCGGAAAAGTATACGTGTCCGGCGTACACCACCGGATCGAGGGGGGCAATTGGCACCTGCACGTGCAATTCGGACTTAATCCGGAGCCGTTTGCCGAAGTATACAACAACCTTCCGCCGCTACGTGCCGGCGGGCGCTTCGGTCCGGTCAATGGCCTGGCCATCGGCGTGGTCACCCAATTGGCCGACGATCCCGATAACGCAGAGCGTATCCGGGTGCAATTGCCCATGCTCACCGAAGGAGGACAGGGCATTTGGGCCCGGCAAGCCAGCCTGGACGCCGGCAAAGACCGGGGCGCATTCTTCCGCCCGGAAATCGGTGACGAGGTGGTGGTGGGCTTTCTCAACGACGACCCCAACGATGCAGTTGTGCTGGGCATGTTGAATAGCCCCGACAAACCCGCACCCTTCCCCACCGACGACGACAACCATAAAAAGGGTTTCATCACCCGCAGTAAGCTCGAACTGGTATTTGATGATGACAAAAAAACCGTGACCATCAAAACGCCCAAGGGTAAAACCATACTGCTCGACGACGATGGCAGCCTCCTGACCCTGGAAGACGAAAACGGCAACAAAATCGAGTTTGCTGCCGCCGGTATCACCATTGAATCGAGCGGTAACAAAATCGAGTTTGCCTCCGCCGGTATTACCATCGAATCGAAAGGTAACCTCACCCTGAAAGCGGGTGGGAACGCCGAACTAAAGGGAACCGGAACGACTACCGTGAAAGGCGCAACCGTAATGATCAATTAACAAAACTACTGACCATCAAGCCTATGCCCCCTGCTGCCAGAATCACTGATATGCACACCAGCCCTTCGTCGCAAGGCGCACCGTTGCCCATTTTGCCACCGGGTTGCACCACGGTGCTCATCGGCGGACTACCGGCAGCCCGTGCCACCGACCCGGTCACCGTCGCTATTCCAGGTCCTGATATGATCATGAAAGGCTCGGGTACCGTACTAATTGGGGGCTTACCGGCAGCTCGTATGGGCGACCCCACCGCCAGCGGTGGGTCCATTATTCTTGGTTTGCCGACGGTCATCATCGGCGGTTAACGACAAAAATAACCGTATATGTCAAACATACCTTTTCTCGGTCGAGGCTGGAGTTTTCCGCCTGAATTTGGTGCACAAGGCCTGACGGTGTCCATGGCAGAAGGCGAAGAAGACATCCGCCAATGCCTGCGCATCCTATTGGCCACCCGGCTGGGCGAACGGGTCATGCGCCCCGATTTCGGTTGCAATGTGGACGACCTGTTGTTTGAATCGCTGACCACTACTTTTAAAACCTACATGGCCGAACTGATCAGAAGGGCTATACTCTATCACGAGCCACGGGTGGCGCCCGATTCAGTGGAGATCATTCCGGATGATAAAAATGATGGCCTTATCCTGATCGACATTCACTATACGGTTCGCACGTCCAATTCCCGACAGAACCTGGTGTTCCCCTTTTACCTCAGCGAAGGCACAAAAATCTGAAACCAATGATGGATAATTGCCGGCACGAACATCCGTTGCACCGCGACGGCCAGACCCAACTCCAACGCCTGCCGCAGGCGCTGGATCCGGCTTTTTTCCGCTTGGATGAACGTTCGGTAGAGGACCTGCTGGCGTTTGCCTGGGGCTACGCAGCCGAATTGAAATATTTCGACGCCAATAACAGCGTGAGCGGCAACTGGCAGGGCTTCCTGGAACAAGCCAGCGGCAAAACCCTGATCGAACTGGAACAAGCGCCGAATATCGAGCCGCATTTCGCCCTGTTCCTCTGCTTTTTGCGGCTGTTCGGCTACGCGCAGCAGCAAATGAACACCCTCACCCAGCGCCACCTGGATTATTACTACGAAAAAATACTACAGATCCGCCGCCGTGCACCCGAACCGGATCAGGTGCACCTCGTGTTCGAATTAGCCAAAAACGCCAGGGAAATTGCACTCACCAAGGGCACTATCCTGCTGGCCGGCAAAGATGATTCCGGCAAAGCGCTTTTTTACGAACTTACGGAAGACAGCTTGTTTAACCGCGCCGTAGTGGCGCACCTCCGCTCGGTATTTTACAAAGAAGGCAAACACCATGTCGCGCCGGTGGCCAATTCCGCGGACGGACTGGGCGAGAAGCCCGCCGTCCAGCCGTTTTTTTGGAAAGCCTTTGGCCAAAGCTCCCATCCGGCCGCCCCCATCGGCTTTGCCGTTGCCGGCCCCATCCTGCGGCTTAGCAGCGGCGAACGCAGCATTCACCTGCGGCTGTCGGTCCTTTCTGACGATACGATAGCCCCGGATATTACATTTTTCGAACGGGCCGCCGCCGCCTTGCGGGTATATGCCACGGGAAAAAAAGGTTGGATCGGCCCACTGCAAACCTCCAGCAACTATTTCTCCCGTGCGGACGCCGGAAAAACCCGCGTTTGGGAGCTGACCGTTAGCGTACCGGTTTCCGTGGAAGCCATCGTACCCTACGCAGAAGAAGTGCACGGCGGTCATTTCAACACCCAAAACCCAGCGCTGCGCCTGCTTTTCGACCCGGAACTAGCCGCCCCACTGATGGACACTTTGCTGGGCATTCAGGTACAAAGCATTCAGATGGAAACTGTGGTGGATAAATTCAAGGACCTTGAACTCGATAGCTCGGAAGGGCCGCTGGATTCAAAAAAGCCCTTTGCCCCTTTTGGCGGCATCCGCCCCGACAACAACTCGTTTTTCATAATACGCTCGGAAGAAGTGTTTTCCAAACCCCTGCAACAACTTAAACTCCAATTAAAATGGCAGACAGCGCCTGTAAGCACCGACGGTACATTTGAAGCCACTGCGGAAGTACGTGGCGGCAACCTGCAAGGCGAACTGCGCCGCGAAGCTTTGTTCCCCGGCGGAAATAATTTGAGCAAAATCATTGCTATTCCGACGGTAAAATTCACAGTGGCGGCCTATGCAGTTGAAAACTACCACCTAGCGACGCGGGCCCAGGAGTCGCGGTCAGTAACCCGGACTGCGGTAGCCGACGGCGAATTGCCAATGGCACAATATGATAAACAGCCCATCACCCGCACTGCACGCACACCCTACCGGGGACGGGGCTTGCAACGGCTTTATCGCAATGTGCCCAACGAGGGATTACGCCTGACTCTGCATATTAAAAACAAACCGACGGTTGATAACAAATCGACGGAGGTTTTTTTTATCCCCAAGCTGCAGGAATTCAGCCTGCAGTATACGGCAGCCACCCCTGATGAGGCGATGACCGCCAACGCAGAAGCTTTTGTTCGCCTTGGCCGGCAAACCATACAATTTTTCCAGATCGGGCCATTCGGACAACGGGAAACCAACGGACATTTCAGGCGCCTGGCCCAGCGGCGCAACCTGCAACAGGACTTATTAGCCGCACCCGGCGGCGAAGGCCAATTGTTGCTGGGCCTGCAAAACCTCGATCCGGGACAAGCCGTAACGCTTTTTTTTCAAGTGCAGGAGGGTAGTGCCAACCCCGATGCCGATCCGCCGGCCATCCATTGGACAGTGCTCGCCAATAACTATTGGCAAAACCTGGACGACCGACATTTGCTGTCCGACCGCACCGACGGACTGATTCGATCGGGCATTGTACGTTTTATCATTCCCGACAACGCCACTACCGCTCATACCTTCCTGGAACCCGGCTTTATCTGGTTGCGGGCAGTGGCCATTGCCAATACCGACTCAGTGTGCAGGATACTCGATGTGCACACCCAGGGCGCCGTTGCGCGTTTCCGGGATATGGGCAACAGCGTCCAGCATCTGGCAGCGCCCTTGGCGCCCGGAACCATCAGCAAACTGGCCCAGCAAGATGCTTCGGTGAAGAAAGTAGCGCAGCCGTACCCCTCCTTCGGCGGCCGACCGACCGAACCGGAGGTCCATTTCTACACCCGCGTGGCCGAACGGTTGCGCCATAAGCAAAGAGCGGTAAGCATTTGGGATTACGAACGCCTTGTACTGGAGCAGTTTCCGGCGGTTTTTCAGGTGAAATGCATCAGTCATTGTTCGCTCGACAGTGAAATGGCGCCCGGGAACATCACCCTGGTCGTAATTCCCGACTACCGGCACTATACTGCGGGCGATCCCTTGGAGCCGCGACTGCCGTCGCACATATTACAGGACATCGGTAAATGGGTGTACCAATACCGTATGCCGGGCGTGGTGGCCATCCACGTACGCAACCCGCTTTACGAGCACCTTTTGCTAAAATTTGAAGTGGCCTTCAAAAAAGACAGTGCTTTCGACTTCGGCTACAATAAAGCGCGACTCAACGCTGACATCAGCCGGCTGTTGTCGCCCTGGACCCAAACAGAGGATGGGAAAGTCCGCTTCGACGGTCGTTATTACCGCAGTACGCTGATTTATGCTTTGGAGAAACTGGAGTACGTGGACTACCTGACCCATTTCAGCATGTATCTGGTGCAAGCCGACGGCGCCCATTCCTCCCCGCTGGACGAAGCCTCCGCCTCCCAGGCACGGGCCATCCTGGTGCCGGCTGCCGAGCACATGATCGAAAACGTTTTCAAAAGATGACCACCCCGCCGACCATATCAAACCGACCACCCGCCCATCCCAGCCAGGACTATGCATTCCTGCGCGCAGAAGGGCTCCGGTATTTAGAAAAGGTCGCCGGCCTGTGGACTGATTTCAATAGCCACGATCCCGGCATTACCCTGCTCGAAGCGCTGTGCTATGCCATCACTGACTTGGGTTATCGCGCCGGATTGCCGGTAGAAGAATTGCTTTCTGATGGCCAGCCCAATGCCCTGAGCCGGCATTTCCTGAGCGCCGCGAGGGTCCTGCCCAGCGCACCGGTGACCGAGTTGGACTTTCGTAAACTCCTGCTGGATATTGAGGGGGTCAAGAATGCCTGGCTGTTGGCCAATCGGCAAAAAAAGTATACCTACCAAGTAGATTGTACGGCGAGTGCAATCACCAATGCCCCTGTTCCGGCGCACCATACGCCATCGTCCTTCGATTTAGAAGGCATCTTTGACATTCTGATCCAACCGGACGAATCCATTACGGAAGAACCGAGTAATAAGCTTCGCAAACAAAAGGAGCAAGACCTGCAAGCTGCGGTTCGCCGCGTGTTTCACGCCAACCGTAACCTCTGCGAAGACCTCGACGAGCTGCGTTTTGTGCCTCTGCAGGACATCCGCGTTTGCGCCGACGTGGAATTGCTTCCCGGTGCCATCATCGAACGGGTGTACGCAGAAATATACTATCGGCTACAGTTGCATTTCAACCCGCCGGTGCACCGGCGCACGCTCGCAGAATTGCTTGAACGCGGCATAGCCGTGGAACAGATATTCGAAGGCCCGCTCTTGCAAAAAGGATTCGTAGATGACCGCGAACTGCTGCAAACCAGCCTGAAAAGTGAAATCCGGTTGACCGATCTCATTCGGGTGATCATGGAAATTCCGGGGGTCAAATTGATCCGGAAAATCCACATGAACTACACCGGCCTAGTCCCGGATGCCGACCGGGAAGCCGAAGAAATTTGGGTTTTGCCGGTGACGCCCGGATTTTTGCCCAATTTGAACGAAGATCAGTCGCGTTTTAAATTTTACAAAGGCTATTTGCCGTTCGAAGTAGACCGCGATCTAGTGGCTGCGGAATACGCCATCCTTGTGGCGGCCGAGCAAACCAAGGCCCAAAGCATCGCCCTGGCAGATAAAGACCTTTTACTGCCCAACCCCCGTTTTCTCAACGTAGGCGACTACACCAGCGTACAAAACGACCTGCCCCGGGCCTACGGCGTGGGGCGCTATGGTGTGCCGGACGTGCCGGAACCAGAGCGTACACACCGCCAGGCGCAAGCCCGTCAGTTGCGCGGCTACCTGCTTTTTTACGACCAAATTCTGGCCGATTATCTGGCACAACTGGGTCAGATCCGCGCCATCTTCGAAGCAGGGTCCGGCCTGGGACAAACATATTTCCACCAGGTGGTGCAGGATTTGAACGGCGTAGAAGAAATGTTTGGCCAATACGACCAGTTGGACGCGCACTTACGCAGCTCCACGGGTGAACTCAAACCGGGTCCCGACGGCGCCACTTTGTTTGAACAGCGTAAAAATCGTTTGCTCGACCACCTGTTGGGGCGCTTCTGCGAAAGTTTTAACGATTACGTGCTGCTGATGCACACACTCCACGGTCGGCGCCGCACCGACAAGGACATGCTGATGGAAAAATCGGTATTCCTCCAGGAATATGAATGGCTGAGCCGAAACCGTGCCCAGGCGCTTGATTTTTTTAATGACCACAAAGTGGATAATACCGGCGCAGTCATCAACGACGACGACGGCAAACCCATCCCGAATGCGCTGTGGTACGACACGACGAATGCCGCACCACATCCTTCGCTGGTTAATATTTCAGGCATCGAACACCGGGTGGCGCGGCTGACCGGTATTCCCAACATACTGCGCCGCAACCTGTCCAAAATTTTTTACAACGTGTACGAACAGCTCGACGCCGACAAAAAAGGCGACCTGCGTTTCCGCATCGTGGATAACGACCACCACAAAATTTTACTCAGCAGTTCGCGGCGTTACCCTACCCAGGAAGAAACCCTCGCTGAACTGCGCACGACCGTCCGCCTGGCGATGATGGAGGAAAACTACCAACTGCTGACGACCACCGACGGCCGGTTTTATTTTAACATCATTGACATTACTGCGCAGGAAGTGGTAGCCCGGCGCATCGAGTATTTCAAAACCCCGGATGATAGGGCCGAAGCCATCCGGTACCTGATCAAATTCCTGACCGAAAAATACAGCGAGGAGGGCCTTTTCCTGGTCGAGCATCTACTGCTGCGCCCACGCAAAAAAACCGACCCATTTTTGCCCGTTTGTACGGAACCCAACTGCACGACCTGTGGCGACCTTGATCCATACAGTCATCGCGTACACGTGATATTACCGGGTTATACTCCTCGTTTTTCCGACCTGGATTTCCGGCGTTTTTTTGAAGACACGCTGCGCATGGAGTTGCCGGCGCATATTTTAGCCAAAATATGCTGGATCGGGAAAGAACAAATGAGCGAATTCGAGACGCGCTACCAGGCCTGGCTGGAGTCGTTGCGCCAAACGGTGCAAGGCGACAAACCAGATAACAAAGACCTCCGCCTGACGGAATTGCTCGATATTATCAACCGATTGTTCAGCATTTACCCGGCGGGTAACTTGCACGATTGCGAAGACGGCAACGAGCTGAACCCGATCATATTAGGGCGTACGCAGCTCGGGGTATTGCCGCAGGGGCCGATTTGATTGTAATTACAAAAGGCTGATTTACAACAACATAAACCGAAGATAGCGGAGTGTTACAAGCTGAATAAACATCCAAATTATGGAAAACGTACCAGTAAAACTTGCCGCTCAACCTGTTCCGGAATTCAATTATTTCGTGGACAATCAGGTGCTTACTGCCGGCCAGCTCAATACGCTGACGGATTATTTGGACCGCCAGGACCGCCTCACGCGCGTCAGGATGTTCGGAGCCGGCATCGTGTCGGGCTTGGAAGTGAGCGTCTCCACCGCGCGCGCTTCTATCAAAGTAGGCCATGGTGTAGCCATCACTACGGATGGTGACTTGCTGGTGGTACCCGAAGAATCCACCTTCACGCATTACCGCGATTTTACTGACAGCAAGGCGCAGTACGCTCCATGGAAAAAAACCGGCCCAATGCTGGAAATGTTGCCCACGCTGAAACCAGCGGGTAAAAGTGTCGGCACACTGACCGGCAGTGACCTGGACGGCAACCCCTTACCGCTGGCCAACTTACCCAAATTTGGGCAAATGACGGCAGTGCTCTACCTGGACAGCTACCTCCGGCCGCCGGAGGACTGCACCGATACCGACTGCGACAATCTCGGACCCAAGCAGATGAACCAACTGCGGGTGCTCCTACTTACCGACTCCGACGTAGCCGCAGCTATTCCCAACGGTGGCCAACCGCTGCCACTTTTTCAGGAGGTACCAATGCAACGGGTGCGTATGGGTGCTCCCGCCATTGTCGGCACCAACGATCTCGGTAATCGTTTCGAGACGGCCATAGATGCTGCAGCGCCCGCATTCCAGACGAGCCTGAAATTTATACTCGAAAAATACAGTGCCTGGATGAAGACCGCCGGCTTTGGCAGCGACTGGATCGCCCTGTTCAAAGCCATAACCGACACCCGTGACTTAGACAAGGGGGTGCAATTCGCTTACGCGGCATTGAAAGACCTGTCGGCGGCCTTGCGGGAACTGCGCGCGGCGTTATGCGTAGTACAATCGGACGATTTTCTGGACAGCAAAGCCTTCCCCAAACACATCGCTTTGGGTGAACTGTCCAACGTAGAATCGGGTACGGCCCCGGTTTTACGACAGCGATTCATTGAAGCGCCAAAATTCAATCGCGGTGATACAGAAATAGATCGGGTGCGCTTCCTGCTGCGGCGCATAGACCTCATGCTGCGGGGATTTACGGTAGCCAACGCCAAAGACGGCACCCGGATCACACCCTCCAGACTGGATGGCCTGCTGGGCGAACGAGCGATCCCGGCTTATTTTCGGAGCGACACCACGGTGCCCCTGCATGAACACTGGAATTTTGACAAAACGCGTCAGCGCAACGCCGAAAGCATCCGCAGCTACAACGCTGCCCATTACTCCAGCTCGCCCGATGCGCTCGAACCGCTGAAATACGTACACGACGATTGTAATTTTTACCGGGTGGAAGGCTTGCTGGGCCGGGAAAAAGATAGTGTGCTGACCGAATTGGTGGCGCTACGCAATACCAACAATCTGCCGTTCCGGGTGGAAAGTATCCAGATCGAAAATGACCTTAAAAAACTTGTCCTGCCACCCAGGTTCAGACCGCCCGTCTTCGAGAGCATCTGGCATTTGCAACGCGAGGAGCTCTTTGACAAATTGCAATTAGCCAAAGATTATACGTTAAAAATGGAAAATACGGCCGTGAAACAAGGGGCTGCTGTGGAGAGCAAAATTGATGCTGCTAAGAAAATGGCCCCTAAAATCAGCGATAAGGTAGAAACGGCCAGCAAAGCTTTATATGTTGATTCTCAAACTTTTACGAGCAATTATGAAAGTTTTAAGGTGCCATATACCGACGCTCTGCAATCGAGTTATAACATCAACCAAGAGACCCAGCAATATGCGCAAACGTCGGTTGAATCGCCCTTACATCAATTTACAGTTTTCAACCACTCGCTGCAATTGGACCGTTTGATCGATCTAAATCTGCAAAAAACCGACCTCATCAAACGACAATTGATTTTTGACAATTTTCAAAATCAGCACCCGGGATTGGAGTTTTTGGGCGGTGTACCTGCGGGTGGCACGCTGGTGATCGTACACCAGGCCGACAAGGTGGTGGCCGAATTTTCGCTGCCCTATGCCGTCGAGTTCGATCTTGACCCCGACATTGAAATCAAACCACCGGTCGGCGTAAAAGGGCGACCGCCAATAAGCGTACTGACCTCGATCGACCAGGCCACCAACGATCCGCGGCCATACATCTGGATCGATAGGTTTGACGACTTTAAAGACGTCGGCATCGCACAGGTTGTGCTCCCCGATATTTCCGCCCTTCAGCTGCAAACAAAAGAAATCGCTGTTATTAAAACTAAGGTCGATTCGACAGACATCTTCGTCAAAGACTGGTTACCAAACGTAAATAAGACTACCGTTACATCTAACCCTGTTTTGACCGGCGGCGGTATTGCTAATGCCACGCTCGGAGCAAATGTGAACCGCGCTTCCCGCATTCAGGCAACAATCGGCGATTACGAAGCGAAAGCAACGCGCACGGCAGAGGAAGAGACGGCACTGAATAGTCTGCGTAAGGAGTACGACAAAGAGGCAGCGGCGACTATAGACTTCATTGCCGCTAACAAACTGGAAGTCGCCGTTGGCACCGATGCCTTCCTGGCCATCACCGCGCTGAAAACCCAAATGAGCAGCATGAGCGAGGGCAGCCGCAATAGCCTGAGCGAGTTGAAAGCCGTGCAGGCCAAAGAAAACGTCGTTACCAACAGTAACCTGAATATTATGGTCGGCAACCTTAATATTCGCAATAAATGAGTCATCCGCACCGGCATATCATCCGCAAACTAAGCGTGCAAGCCGCTTGTGCTGGCCAGTCCAGCGGCCTGGCCCTGCATGGTCAGCTGGGAGAGGTGCTGGAGTTGGCCCTCGCCAATGAGCTGCAAGCCTTGTTCGATACCGTCGGCGATGTTCGGATGGAGCGGCTGGATCTCGATCTGGGGTTTTTACCGGAAAAGAACTGGGAACAGGCGTTGCGTGAAAAACTACGCCAACAACTGGGGGCAGCGCTACGCCCGGCACCTGCGCAAGGCCCTGCCGCTGCCGATCCCGACACCAACCGGCCAACGGCCGAAAAGGACGATGCCCTGATGGCTTGGTTATACTTTTTGCGCACCGGTCGCCTGCCCTGGTGGGCCGAACATCGTCGGCTGGCAGCCATAGAACAAGCGCTGTTGGAAAAAACCGGGTTGCTGGCAGCCAAAAATGCGGACCAGCTACGTGTTTTCTTCCGCCGGCATCCGCAAGCCATTTCCCGGCTGGTACACCAAAGCAATGAAAATCTGCTATCCAGGCTGTGGGTTCTACTAAAACATCCCCAGGCGCCGTCCGTGCTTTTTGGCCCAAAACGATCAAAGGACGTTCAACGATTGGCAGATATACTGTCTCCGTATATGAAGCGGGCGTCGGCGGAAGCGCTGCTCTTAGAAGCCGTTTTTGAAGAGCTGGCGGCGACGCTTACCGAAGCCTCATGGCCGGCCCGGATGGCCCGGATCGTTTCGCAACGGCTGCAACAGCGCCTACCCGCGAATCCCTTACTGGAAGGCCAACTGAATCAATGGGGCTTAACCTACCGCAAAAAACAAACCGCCTCTGCGGCTGCGTCCAAGCGCGATGCAGGAAGGGGCGCTGAAACAAATTCCGATCGGGAAGGGCCCACCAGTCCGCCCCCCACGCCCGTAGAAAAAAGTACTGCCCAAAAACGGGATACGGACTCCGGCGCGGAAGTCCAAACCGGAAAACCGGCCACCGCTGAGAAAAATAACGCCGAACAGGAACAGGGAGTTACCGCCAACGCGGAAACCGGTACAGGCCTGCAATCGCCTACCCAAAAAGGCACTACAGCTGCCGGGAAAGGCGCTTTGCAAAATCCAGCTCTGGCATCGCCGGATACCGGCACCACGGAGGGTCGGAACGACCCGGGCAATCGCCCGGAAAAGCCTGGCAGCCTACCCGAACCGCTTGCCGATGAACCGTTCTATTATGTGGCCAACGCCGGCCTGGCGTTGTTGCATCCGTTTGTAGCGGCTTTTTTTGAAAACCGGGGCTTGCAATCCGGTGGCCGTTTCCGGAGCGACGAAACCCGGGCAGCAGCCGTCCAGTGGCTGCATTTCCTGGCCACTGGCCAACCCGATTGCCCGGAACCGGAACTGGTTTTTCCCAAAATTCTCTGCGGACTGCCGCTGGAAGCGCCGGTTGCGCGCCGGTTGGAGCAGGACGCCTCGGGCGTCGCCGAAGCGGATGGCTTGCTGACTGCCGTCGTGGGCCACTGGAAAGATTTGAAAAACACCTCGCCGGCCGGTCTGCGCGAAGGTTTTTTGAACCGTGCCGGCAAACTGGAACCCCTGGCCGACTACCACTACAGACTGACGGTGGAGCGCCAAAGCATGGATATTTTACTGGAGCAACTGCCCTGGAGCATCGGCATCATCCGCTTGCCCTGGATGCAGGGATTGTTGTACGTAGAATGGTAGTCGAAACCGAACGCCATGGAAAAAACAAGCAAACTCAGCCCTGCCCCGACGCCGGTCAAACCGGCGCAGCAGCCCTTTTTTCAGCCGCGGGCGCCGGCTGAAAAAGCCGGGGAGGAGGGGATGTTTTTCCCCAGGACCCTGATACAGGCCAAATTGAGCATCGGCGCGCCGGATGATCCGCTGGAGCGGGAGGCGGATAGTATGGCTGAGCAGGTGGTGCAGCGGCTGGCGATGCCCTCGCCGGATAAAAAGGAGCCTTTGTCACCATCATCCGCCCGCCCGCTCTCGACGGTCCTTCAAACTAAATGCGATACCTGCGAGCAGGAAGAACAGGTGCAGCGCAAGGAAGAGGAAGGGTTGGAGGAGCGAGAGGAAATACAACGTAAGGAAGCGTCGGACTCGCCTGCGCCGCCGGGTGATGATGGGCTTTCCACTCGTTTGAATGCCACCAAAGGCGGCGGCTCACCCTTGCCGGAAGGCACCCGCACGGACATGGAATCTGCTTTTGGAGCGGATTTTTCCGGGGTGCGGATTCATACGGGCGAGGAGGCGGTTGCTATGAGCCAGGATATT
>JBKJKS010000640.1:0-7463 GCA_046597295.1 Saprospiraceae bacterium | reverse complement strand
ACGGCGGGTTGGCGACGGCTGGCGGCAGGTCGGCGTCCTTGCTGCAGGCCGCACTGCACAGGGTCAAAAGCAACAAAAATAACGCAGGCCTCATCGGATCAGGCGGATTCGGTCGTGACTGAATAATTGCCAGCGCAGCCCGGCATCCAGCCAGTATGCTCCGGTGGAGTAAGGGTCCTCCGCCGTTGGCCGGAGTAGGGAAGCCGGCCGGTAGCTGGCCCGTACTTCCAGCTGCAGGCGGCGCAGCGGATGCCAGCCCAGCCCCACAAAAGGAGCGGCATAGCCCCGGCGATAAGCGCCCCGCTCCCCCCGAGTGCGTTGTTCGGTGGAAACGGACACGGGCGTCAGGGTGCTGCGCGTGGTCTGGATCAAAACGCTGCGCACGCCGACCAGCCGACCTATCGCCGCGCCGGCCTGGAGTTGCCAGGCCCGGTGGTGCCAGTGCAGGCCCAGCGGTACTTCCAGGAAGTGCAGACGGCGGTCGGCGCGGTGGAAAGTCTCTTCTTCATATCCAAACCGGTAACGCAATTGGCGGACAGCTGTCAGGGTATCCGGCAGACCTGTCACCACCGGTTGATTCCGCCACTGCAGGCCCGCCGCCAGGGACCAGGACGGACGAAACCAGTATTCGGCGTAGCCGCCTATGGTGAAGCCCCATTGCCGACCGGCGGGTGCGGGACGGTATAAGGCGGCAGAAGCGACCAGCCCCAGCGCAAATACGGGCGTACGGACCGGTCGGATACGGGGAAAATGATAGGGCACCTGGGCCAGGCCGAACCCGACGGAAAGGTGGGTCAAGGATTGAACCATCGTCGGTAGCCGGACCAAGGCGGGCCGGTTCGGACGCGTTGCGAAAAAGCCGGGATCAGTGGCGGTCATTTCCACGGCGGAGCCTGCTGATGACTCCGGTTGATTTGGCAAAGGGTCATTTATCGCTGGCGAAACGGCTTCCCCGCTTATCAGGGGGAGCACCGATCCGGCGGGGATAACTGCCTTTTGATCCCCGGAAACAGTCATTTGGCGGCTGGATGTTTTCTTGCCGCCGCTACTTTGTCCATCAACCCGGAACCGCGCTCTTTCCGGCGCTGGAGACACCGGGGTAGTTTCCTGTAGCGTACCTGCCACAGGTTGGATTTCCGGATTTCCGGCTGCCCGTCCGGGGGTTTCGGCAACAGTGGCAGCCGGCCCTGCGCCAGCGCCGGTTTCGCTTTCATCGGCCGGCCGGGCGGAATGCAACGCATGGCCTGGCGTTATTGGCCGGTGCAGGCCATAGGCTTCCGCCCGATCGGATTGTCGCCAACCCCACCACCCGCCACCCAGCAGCAGCAGTCCGGCGAACCACCACCAGAGCAGACCGCGGCGGCGGCGTTTCCGCTCGGCCGCCTCGATCAACACCAGGACCTGCGTCCAGTGCTCCTCCCGGAAAGGGAATCGCTTACCGGGATCGTCCTGCTGGAATTGCTCGCGGATATGATCATCGAGATCTTCCATTATTTATCAGTTGTCATTGATACGATCGTGTAAAAAATTGTTGATGAAGGTTTATAAAGGTTGATAATTATAAACCCTTATAAACCCTTTTATAAACCCTCCATTCACTATTCTCCCGTTTTCGCATACGCTGCCAGCCAGACTTGCAGTCGGCTCCGGGCCTGATGCACATGCCATTTGGAAGTACCTTCGCTGATGTGCAGCAGGTCGCCGATCTCCTGGTGACTATATCCGTCGATAGCAAAGAGATTGAACACTTTCTGGGTCATCGGCGGCAGGCGACGCAGCAGGCTTTCCAGATATTCCACGTGCAGGCGTTGCTCGGCCTCGTTCCAGTCCGGTGCACCGGCGGGGATTTCGGGCAGCGTGTCATCCGGAAAGACGGTGTAGCTGCGCCATCTTTTCTCCCGGCGAAAGTCGTCAATCAGCACATTGATCATGATCCGTCGGATCCAGGCCAGAAAGGGCGCCTCCGGATCGTAGCGGTCGAGGTGCTGGATAATATTCAGAAACCCGTGGTTGACCGCCGCTGCCGCATCCTGTCCGTCGCGCCGGTAGCGGACGCAGACCGCCATCAGGACCGGGAAGCAATCCCGGTACAGCGCGTACTGTGCCTTGCGGTCACCCCGGTGCGCAGCTTGCAGGAGTAACGGGTCAACGTTCATGTTTTTGCAGGGTACTTCAAGGGCCAAGGTCCGGTTTTCGACGCCTTTTCTCCTTTTTTCTGCTGATCGCGTGGGTGTCAAAAAACCGCCGAAAGCCAAAATCTGGCTTCCGGCGGGCAAAACGGGTGCTATTGTTTGGTAATTTTTCCCAAAGTGAGACCGGTTTGGGGTAGCCACCGGGGTTTTTTGCAGCCCTTACTGGAGGTTATTACGCAGGAAGGGCGCGCGGGGTTGGGCAAGTTGGGAAAATAATTTGAAATTCGTGATCATTGCCCTTAGGCAGTATTTTTCCTGTTTTCCCAGCCGTGATACTCTCGTGATAACTACGTTGCATTTTTACGCTGCTATACTATATGGTTGTGTTTCATCAACAGATTGAAAAAAAGATGAATATCCTGATTGTAGAGGACGACCCCAATATTGCCCAACTGATCGCCATCCATTTGCGCGATCTGCCGGCCCAAGTGACCGTCATACACCAAGGCTGGCCAGGCCTGGATGAAGCGATGAACGGGAAATATGATTTTTTGGTGCTCGACCTGATGCTGCCTGGCTTGGGCGGCTTGGAAATTTGTCGGCAGTTGCGTCAACGCAAACAATTTATCCCGGTGCTGATGCTCACCGCCAAGTCGGAAGAACAGGACAAAATCGCGGGCTTGGAAATGGGTGCCGACGATTACCTGACCAAGCCTTTCAGTCCTGGTGAATTGCTGGCCAGGGTAAAAACCATCCTCCGCCGCACCCAGCGCGAAAACAGGCAAATGGAAAAAAAACTGCAACGTATCGAACGCGGTGCTTTGTGCATAGACCTGGAGATGAAAACCGTGAGTAAAGGCGCTCAACGAATCGAACTGACCGTGAAAGAATACGAGATATTACAGTTGTTCATGCAAAACCCCGGGCGCAGCTATACGCGGCAGGAAATTCTTGACGAGATTTGGGGCGAACAATTTGAAGGCCTGGAGCATACCGTCAATGCCCACATCAACCGGCTGCGGGCAAAGATTGAAGATAACCAGGCCCAGCCCAGATATGTACTGACTGCCTGGGGCATTGGCTACAAATTCAATGATGAACTATAAATGATGCAGAACGAAGGGGCGGCAAGCCAGGATGACGAAGCCAAAACGGAGTATTCGGCAAAATCCCGTTTACGACGGGTGATGACGACGGTGCTGGTGGGGTTCCTGTTGCTTACCGTCTATTTCCTGACCGGGGGCTATTTCAATGATCTGGCCGAGGCAGAAAAAGCCAGTTTAATGCGGTTGAACGGTATTGCCTATACGCTCTCTATGCAAATTGACGGCGACGCGCACCAGCGCCTGATGGCCAGGTATCCGCAAAAAGACGCGATCCTGACCCGCCAGCAAGACAGCGTCTATTTTGCGATTCACCAGGTGCTGCGGCGGATTCACGACGCCAATATGCTCAATAGTCCCATCTACACCATCGTGCTCGACAGCACGGATGCGTGTTTTTTCAGCGTGACTTCCGCCGAAACGCCCTATTTCAGGCACCCCTACCATTCGGCACCCGCCCTGTTGATGGAAAAACACGCCGAGGGAGCGATGATCCCGCGCTACCAGGACGAATTTGGCAACTGGTTGTCGGCCTTTGCCGCAGTCCGGAACAGCGCCGGGGAAGTGGTGGCACTGGTGCAGGTAGATCAAAAGTTTGATGAATTTACCGAGCACGCCCGTTCCGATGTGCTCAGAAACCTGCTGGTCAGCCTGTTGGTATATATGTTCCTTTTGGCCTTGCTGGTGCGGATTTTACAGCCGATCCTGCGCAAAGAACGCTTGAACAAAGAAGCCTTGGAAGCGGCTAACCTCGAAAACAAACGGGTCAATAATCAACTTCAGATCAGCCTGGAACAGGTGACGGCACTCAACACCTTTCGCAAAGAAATGATCGCTAATCTTTCGCACGACCTGCGCACTCCGATGGCGAGCATCCTCGGTTATCTGGAAACCGTGCTCCTGAAAAAAGCGCAGCTCTCCGCGGCGGAACGGGAAAAATTCCTGAACGTCGCACTTTCGGAGGCCAAGCGGCTCAATCGCTTGGTGGCGGACTTATTCGATCTGTCAAAATTAGAGTCTGGGCAAATCCAGATCGCGCCAGAGCCGTTCAACATGGCCGAACTGGCCCAGGACACCCTGCAAAAATACCAGTTGCAGGCCACGGCCAAGCACGTCAAACTGCTCACCGATTTTTCCGAAGACCTGCCCCTCGCCCTCGCGGATGTGCGCTGGATAGACCGGGTGCTCCAAAACCTGATGGACAACTCCCTGCGCTATGTGGATGAAGGCGGTTTCGTCTTGTTCACTATCTTTGAAAAAGATGCAAAATTGCACTTCAAGGTGTGTAACAGCGGCGATCCCATTCCCGAAGCGCACCTCTCGCGGGTCTTTGACCGCTATTTCAAATCCACCAATCGCAAAAAAGACAGCACTGGCTTAGGCCTGACGATTGTGAAAAAAGTGCTGGAACTGCACCATGAGCAGGTCTGGGCAGAGGTACAGAACGACGTGACCAGCATCCGGTTTACGCTGCCGTTGTATCCGTGATACTTTCGTGATAATTGATATTCAATTTTGTGCTACAATTGATTGCTCACTAAAACAAAATTGATTAAACATGAAACACAAAATTCTTTTTTCCGTGGTCCTCCTGGTGGCTTCGGCCGCGTTTTTCACCGCCTGTACCAAAGAAACGGAAGTGATCGTGGATTCTTCCCAGCCGCAAGGCACTTTCAGCGTGGCTAAAAGCGGCACTTTTGTCGAGCAAAACGCTACCGGCTCCAAAGGCACGTCCCAACTCGGCACCGACTCGAAAGGTACCCAGTTCATCAAATTCGGCCCCGACTTCAGCACAAGCTTTGCCACCGGCACGGTCACGGTCTATTTGAGCACCTCCATGACCTTTACCCCCGACCCGGCCAACGGCAACCCTGCCCTGCGCCTCGTCGGCCCGGTGAACAAAGCTGGCGAAAACTACTTCCGCCTGGACCCAACTGCCGACGCTAAATTCACGCATGTGATCCTGTGGTGTGCCTCGGCCAACGTACCCTTCGGCTACGCACCGCTGCAATAATTAGCTCATCATCTTCTGACTGTGCCCGGTGAGCGCGGCCCGTCCTTGCTGCTGGGCCTTTCAGAAGGCTCGCATTTTCTACGATTTTATGCCACAGATGAAGAAACTAATTTTGCTCTGTCTCGCCCTTGGGCCGGGTTTTGCCACGGCCCAGAGTGGCTGGACGCGTACGGCCAAAGGCTTGTTCCTCAAACTTGACGGTTCTTATTTGAATGCCACCAAATACTACAACCCGAACGGCGAGGGAATTGCCACGAGCGCTTTTCGACAAGCCTCCCTGAATCTATATGGCGAGTATGGTTTTCGGGAGCGGCTTACTTTTATAGTACAAGCGCCGCTCCTGCGACTAAACAGTTTTGCTTCCACGCAGACCGTCGCCGGCTTCGGCGACCTCCGCCTGGAAGCAAAATACCGCCTGACGGGCAACCAGCTTCCGGTGGCGATCAGCATCGCGCCGGAATTGCCAACCGGGCGGGCCAACGCGTTTGCCGCGAACAAAAACTTCCCCGACGACCGCATCAACCTGCCAACCGGCGACGGCGAGTTCAACGTGTGGACGACACTGGCAGCATCCAAATCATTCGGCAAGTTTTATGCTTCGGCTTTCAGCGCTTACAACTTTCGCACCAAGTACAAGGGTAAAGCATTCCGCGACCTTTATCAGTTCGGAGCCGAAATAGGCTACAACCCCTGGAAGCCTTTATGGGTCAATGCCAAACTACGCACCCAATTCAGCAACGGCGAGAGCCGCCATCCCGATCTCGGTTTTGTGCGCGGCGACGGCACCACCTACACCCTCGCCAGCGCGGAGGCGTTCTACAAATTCAGCAAAAACTGGGGCATGGCAGCCACCTTTTTGACCGGCGGCGACTGGATCGCGCCGTTGAAAAACATTTATGTCGCACCGTATTTTTCGGTAGGGGTGGTGTATGAAAAGTAACCCTCCAGTGTGCAGATTGGCAACGCAGAGTTGAAACGACGTACCGGAACCCGGAGCAGGCCCCCAAAACGGAGCCATTTTCCTTAATCAAATAGCTGGCTGTAGTCGCTCCTTTCGCGTAAAATTTCTTTGGGCGGTGCATTCAGATCGAGCGGCTTTTCGGGGACTTTGGCGGTGGGGTCGGCCGATGCCAGCAGGGGACTTTCGCGTTCCCATTTTTCCAGCAATTGCAGTCCTTCTTCCTCGAAGACGCCGTTCTGCAAATCAATCGAGGCCATCAGGTTGCGGCTGGTATCCATGAAGCGTTCCATCTCGCCCACCTTGCCGCTGACTTCGTCGGCCAGCGACTCGAGCGCCATATCGAAGCGTGCCCGCTGGTCGGGGTCACCGCTGATGATGCTCATGGCCGAACGAATAGCGCCGTGGCTGGCACTAATGGCGCGGTATTCCTGTTCCTTCAGGTAAATCTGGTCCTTCGTATCTTCCAGGACGATCTCCGAGGTTTCGTACATTTTGATCAGGATGCGGTAGAGCACCTCCATGCGCTGATACAGCAAGTCGTATTTGGCATTGGCCTCTTGCAGACGCCCGGCTTTGCGGGCGGACAGGGTCAGGCTTTTCTCATCGCTCTTTTTCCGGGCCTGCTCCGCGAGGCCCATATTTTTTTTGATATCGGCATCATTGGCGGTCATCGTGCTTTTCAGCTGCCGCATCTGGCCACGTAAGCCGCCGATCTGCTTGCTGAGGTTGCGCAGGCTGTCCTCCAGGTCCTCAATGAATGATTTCAGGATGGATATCGGGTCGATTTTGACAAAAAGGCCGGTAATCCAGCGCATGAGCGACTGGTAGAAATACCACACCAGATTCCGCGACTTGGTATCGAGGGCGAAAAAAATCACGGCGCCCAGTCCCATCAGCAGTCCGAACAGGCCCACCGGGTTGTTCAGTAATGGCAAAATGGCAGCGGCGATCTGATTAAAAAGCAGGGCGATCCCGGCAACCACACCGACCAGCACCAGGCCGCCGGTAATGCCCTCGGGGCGTCGCCAAAATGATTTTGTTTGTTCCATGTAGTGTACTAAATTACGGTTTAGGAGTAGCGCCAACTCTCAGTTGGTAGCTCCTGAAAGCGACTGTGTAAAGCACTAAATCGTTGACAGTCAGGATGTAGCAACTTGCTCAGGGAGATAACCCGCCAACTAAAAGTTGACGTTACAGGTATTTATGCATATTCTCAATATCCCGGTCAATCTGTGTGACCACCGACAAGTGGG
>JBKJKS010000602.1:0-7431 GCA_046597295.1 Saprospiraceae bacterium | reverse complement strand
CCCGCCGCTCGCCTGGATGATCGACGCCAGCCACAACACCAAGGACCCGCTGGAGGACCTGCTGCAATCCGTGCAGAACATCCTGACCACCTATGCCAAAGCCCTGCTGGTGGATCGTGTGTCACTCGCCATAGCCCAACAGCAGCATGATGTGGTGGCTGCCGAAGAGCTGCTGCGCGACGTATTCGCCACCGATACCCGGGCGCTGGTCGCGGAAGCCAGCCGGCAGGCCGGCGGAGCGATCGATCCGATCGGCCTGTACCGCGGCCTGGAAATCCGGGAAAAACTGATTGATCAACGCGGTAAAAAGAGCGTGGCCACCGGGCTCTGAATCAACAGGCAAAATGCCAACAGGCAAACGGGCAATAATACTCGACACATTGGAAATTTGCCATTCACTGATTTGCAGACCTACTCATGATCGCCATCCTTGACATCGGTAAGACCAACAAGAAATGCTTCGTTTTCGATGAGGACTACCGGATCGTGTTCGAACGAAAGGACCGGCTGCCCGAGACGACGGACGAAGCGGGAGAAGCCTGCGAGGACATGGCGCTGTTGCAAAACTGGGTGACTACTACCCTGCGGGACATAATGAACGACCCGCGCTTTCCGATTCGCGCCATCAACGTTACGACCTATGGCGCAAGTCTGGTCCATCTGGACGGAGACGACCAACCGCTTACGCCACTGTACAATTACCTGCGCCCTTTTCCCGAGGCGCTGCAGCAACAGTTTTTCGATCGCTACGGCGACGCCTCCAAAATTGCCCTGGAAACCGCTTCGCCGGTGCTGGGCAACCTAAACGCCGGCCTGCAATTATACTGGCTGAAGCATTGCCAGGCCTTGATTTTCAATAAAATTAAATGGTCGCTGCATTTGCCGCAATATGTCGCGTATTTTATTTCTAAAAACCTGGCCGGCCTTCGGACGCAGCATCCGCACCACGCGCTGGATGATAACATGATGGCCGCCAGTGAAATCACCAGCCTGGGTTGCCACACGATGCTTTGGGATTTTGGGAAAACCGACTACCACGATTGGGTAAAATCAGCCGGTTTGACTGAAAAATTTCCACCTATAAAACCCTCGGACATAGCGCTCCCAATAACCAATACCCAATACCCCAATGACCAGATCCGCACCGGCATCGGTCTGCACGACAGCTCGGCCGCGCTGATTCCCTACCTCGAGTATTTCGACGAACCGTTCCTGCTGATCTCCACCGGCACCTGGTGTATTTCGCTTAATCCTTTCAACGACGAACCACTCACCGCCGACGAACTGGCCCAGGACTGCCTGTGTTATCTGAGTTATACCGGCCGGCCCGTGAAAGCGGCCCGTTATTTTGGCGGGCAGGCTTACGAACACGGTGTGCAGGAACTGGCGGTCCGGTTTGGCGTGGCGGAAGATTTTTATCGCTCTGCCAACCCGTCCGACACCGGCCCGCTGGCGGAAGGTTACCGGCATCTCCTGCAGCGGCTGGTCGGGCAACAGGTGCACTCCACCCGCCTGGCGCTGGGCCACACGCCGGTCCGGCGCATCTTCGTCGACGGTGGCTTTTCTAAAAACAAACTGTACCTGGCCCTGCTGGCCGCCGCTTTTCCAGCTATGGAAGTCTTCTCGGCGGAAGTCGCGCAGGCCACCGCCCTGGGTGCTGCCCTGGCGATCCATGCCGACTGGAACCCGAAACCTTTACCTCCCCAGCTCATCTCGCTGAAAAAATATTCGACACCACGCCCATGAAACTAGCCTACAATCCGCAATATCCCGCCATCGACGACCTGCGCACCCGCGCCCGGCAACGCATTCCACGCTTCGCCTTCGACTATTTGGACGGCGGTTGCAACGAGGACGTCAACCTCCATAAAAACACGGCCGAGCTGCGCGAAGTGGAGCTCATGCCGTACTACCTGCGCCCGCATGCGGGCTCGGACCTGCGCACCGAACTTTTCGGCCATACCTATGCGGCGCCCTTTGGCATTGCCCCGGTCGGCCTGCAGGGTCTGATGTGGCCCAATGCCACGGAAATACTGGCCAAGGCGGCGCTGGCGCACAACATACCCTTCATTCTCAGTACCGTCACCACCTCCAGTATCGAGCGGATCGGGGCCCTGACCGAAGGTAAATTCTGGTTCCAGCTATATCATCCCGCCCATGATGCCATCCGCGACGACCTGCTTGACCGGGCGGAGGCAGCCGGTTGCCAGGTGCTGGTGATCCTCTGTGACGTGCCGACCTTCGGCTACCGGCCGCGCGACATCCGCAACGGCCTGGCCATGCCGCCTAAAATGTCGCTGCGCAACCTGCTGCAGATCATGGGCAAGCCCCATTGGGCCATCAACACCCTCCTGCACGGGCAGCCGGGTTTCGCCACCATGAAAAAATACATGCCGAAAGGGCTGAATATGCAACAACTGGGTCTGTACATGAACCAGACGTTCTCCGGCCGGCTGAATGAACAAAAAATTGCGCCGATCCGCGACCGCTGGAAAGGCAAGATTGTGCTGAAGGGCGTAGCCAGTGCGGAAGACACTGCCCTGGCGATCAAGCTGGGCCTGGATGGCGTCATCGTGTCCAACCACGGCGGCCGGCAGCTGGACGCCGCGCAAGCGTCGATCAAGCCCCTCGCCGCTATCGCACAGCGCTACGCCGGGCAGATCAAGGTCATGATGGACAGCGGCCTGCGCTCCGGTCCCGATGTGGCGCGCGCCATGGCCAGCGGCGCCGAATTTACCTTCCTCGGCCGCTCGTTCATGTATGGCGTGGCGGCGCTGGGCAATGCGGGCGGCGACCATACGATCGAGATTTTGAAAACCCAGTTGAAACAGGTGATGGAGCAAGTCTGCTGCGCCCGCGTGACAGACTTTCCGCGGCACCTGGTGACGACGGAGGGGGATGCCGGGAGCCAGCCGGATGGCAGCCTTCTTTAATTCTGGTTTAACGCAGCCGCACTTTTAGAATGCCCTGCAGTACTTCCGGCAAGGTAATCGGGGCTACTTATTCAGGATGGGCCCTCAATGCTTCTCCTGCTGCTTGTAATGATCCCGGCGCATATCGTCCTCGTGGTCTATTTTCGGACCCATCTGGATTTTGCGCCAGTCGAAGTTTAGCCCGTAACGCTGGAGCGACACCTGCGGATCGAACACCCGGCGGTCGGGCAGTTCGGCGGTGTAGGTGGAAAAATCGGGTTGTTCGGTAAAAAAATCGTCGAGCAGCGTGGCCGTCGCATCGTACTGGTTCACGTAGGGCAGACCTAAAACGTTGTAAATCAATTTCAAAGCCGCGCCGAAGTTGCCGTGCCGGTGCGATACGTAACCGCGCTTCACGTAAGGTCCGGCTAATAACAACAGCGAACGGTGCGCATCCACGTGGTCTACCCCACCCTGCGGATCATCTTCGGTGATAATGACCAGCGTATTTTTCCAGTAGGGCGTGCGGCTCAAAAAGTGGAGAATGCGACCCAGTGCCAGGTCATTGTCGGCCACGTAGGAATGGCGGTAGGGGTAGCCGTCGGCCGGGCGCGGATCGGCGGTGTGGTCGTTGGGCAGCTGCAGGGCGATGAACTGCGGCATGGTCTCGCGCCCATGCAGCCAGCGCTGGCTGAACTCGCGCTCGAATTGGGTCATCCGGAACTGGTCGGGGATGTTGGTATTATAGCCCGCGTAATTGCGCGAGGTATGCTCCCACAGCGCCTGGGGCAGCGGGAATGGCACGGGATGTGCCGCGCCGAAAAGCGTGTCGTTCCACTCTTCGTAATTGCCGGCATATTCGTTGCATTCGCCAAAGTTCCAGTACGAAATGCCGCCGCGCTGGAGGTTTTCCCACAGCCCGCCGATCTGGTTATAGTCTTCCGGATCGATGCCGCCCGCCGAGCGCGGAAAACGGCGGCCAGGTGCTTTGGAAAAGGTCAGAAAGCGCCCCTCGGCGGCGGAATTAGCTTCCACGTATTCGTTGGGCAGCGTGCCGACCATCCAATGGTGGCCGTGGATGGACGCATCCGAATCACAGTAGAAATTGTCGGAATAGGCCCATTGCTGCGCGATCTTCAGGTGGTTGGGGGCCACGTTGGCATGGTGCAGCGTGTCCTTGCCACTTTCCCCGATAACAGTTACGTCGTTACCGAAGCGGGCCAGCGTCGGGTCGCCGTTGCCGCCGGCCAGTTGCCCCAGCACCTCGTCGTAGCTGCGGTTTTCCTTGGTGATGTACACCACGTGCTTGATCGGACTGGTCCGTAATCCCCCGATTGGCGGACAGGGATTCCGCCCATCGTCCCGCACCGGTACTTCCCGGAACGTGTGGGCCAGCACCTGCCGGGTGTACACCGCCAGTTGCGCCGCATCGGGCACCGCCACGGTCTGGAACAAACCGAGCTGAATATCGCCAACATAGGTACCCTGCCGGGGCGCCACAAAGCCGGCCCCGCCGTTCGGTCCGGCGCCATAGCCGCGGGCGGAGAGGATGTACAGCTGGCGACCATCGGCGGAGACCGCCACCCGCGTGGTGCCCCAGCCGGTGGGGATGTAGCCGCGCACTTTGCCTTTCGGCACATCCACCACCGCCACGGCATTGAAGCCGAGTAGGGCGACATACAGCGTTTTTTCGTCCGGACTGAGGCTGCAACCGAAGGGCATCATGCCCCGGTAGGCGTCCATCCGGCGATCCGCTTTTAACTTTATTTCCCTGATAATCTTGCTTTTACGATAGTCGACTACGGAGATCAGGTCATTGGTGGCGTTGGACACGTAGGCATAGCGGCTGCCCACGGCCACCGAGTTGGGACTGGCCCCACCCACGATTTCCACCTCCTCGATCTTTTCGCCGATCTGGTAGCCGGTCTTGAACTTGGCCTGGACGTGGTCCGTCTCCGTATCGACTACCCAGACCGACATAGCCTCGTCGGCCAGCGCCTCGCCGAGACCGGGAATGAACCGGCCATCGGACAGCCGCACCCCCTCCTGCGCCTCCCGGCTATGCGCGGCAAAGGGCGGGAACTGTAGCATCATCGAATCTTTGTTGGTCGGTGTCACGCCCGGAACGAGCGGATAATTGTACAGGCCGACATTAGCGACAAACGCCGAGCGGCCGTCAGGACTGAGCGTCACGCCGAAGGGGATACGGCCCACCGGCACGGAGGCCAGGATTTTGCGGCGGGTCAGGTCGATTTTCAACAGCCGGTTGTTGGCCCGGTCCAGCACGTAGAGGCGGTTGCGCTGCCGGTCGATGGTCAGGTCGGAAGTCCAGGAGTCTTCGAAGGGCTGGCCGCCAAATGGTCCATTCAAATCGATCTCGCCGGTTTTCTGGTAAGTGTCGGTGTTGAAAATCAGTACTTTACCCTGGTCGCCGCCGCTGAGGTAGGCCGTTTTGGAATCGGCGGCAAACACGGCGCCCAGGAAAGGGGCGGTATGCAGCGGCTTGATCAGCGTATCGTAGCTCGGCACCCGTACGGCTTTTTCCGGCTGCTGCAGATCCACCACGGTGACCACGCCGCTGTGGTGCAGCACCACCGCCCGGCGGCCATCCGGCGAAACAGCCAGTCCGTAGGGCGCCCGGGTGATGCGTACGGATTGCCCGGCCGGGGTGACGTACCGGCCGCTGGGCAGCACGCTGGTACCGGCCGGGTTGATGCGGCAGTATTCGGCTGCGCCCGGTACCTGCAGTGTGCGGACTGCTTTTTGCGCAAAGGCGGGGGTAGCAAAAATTAAAAGGGCCAGCCAAGGCAGGCAGGTGGGTGTTTGCATGGGCTAATGTCAGGTTGAAGCAGGCGTTAAAAAAAATGGAAAACCGGCTTTGCGTCGGTTTTCCATTAATCAAACCCATTTTCGTATGAAGCAATTCAATTTTTGGGCAAAGTAAGTGCCGGCCAGGCTGAAATTTTAAAACTGCACCACCCAACGCTATTTGCAAATCCCGGCTGGATCAAGTAGTCCACATCTGTTGATCTGGTGGTTATTTTCGTCGCAAAATTGTGGTCTACGGAGTCTGCGATTGGCAGTAAGGGCGTTAAGTTTCGATAAAGTATTCGTTTTACCTGGGTGCTACCATCACCCGGCAGTCGGGCGAATGTACTTAATTGATTGGTCCTGGTCATTCGTGAACCGATGGCGCAATATTTTACGCGGTGTGGCGCATTCGAAGGGACAAGTAATCAGGCTGAACACTTGCACCCGCTCTTGCGTTTCGATTTCAAAATCTCCAACGCTTGCAAATCGCTATCCGCTGCTCCGTACTTTTTGGCAACTACCCAACCCGATAGTTGCCATGACGCCCATCGATTACGACCTGATCATCATCGGCTGCGGGCCGGCCGGCGCCACGACGGCGCGGCAGGCGGCGCAACGCAGTCTGCGCGTGCTGCTGCTGGACAAGCGACAGGAACTGGGCGCGCCCATCCAGTGCTCCGGCGCCTTGAGCGCCCACGCTTTGGAAGAAGCGGGCGTGGAGCCGGAAGCGGAATTCGTCCAGGCGCCGGTCTACGGTTTCGACGTGTACAATGAAAACGGTGATCAAACGACGCTGGATTACCGCCACTTCAAACCCGACAAATATGGCACGGAGCCGGGCCAGAAGCCGCTGGGCTACGTGGTGGATCGCCGCCGCTTCGATCGCTATCTGGTGACGCTGGCCGAACGCGCCGGAGTAGAAGTCTGGCTGAAAACGGAAGGCCTGGGCTATCAGCCGCTGGACGACGGTACCTGCGCCGTGCGGTTGCGCAAGTTCAACCGGGAGATTGTGCTGCGCACCCACGTACTGGTGGGCGCGGACGGGCTACAGTCGCAGGTGGGTAAATGGGCGGGCCTGCAGACCCACATCAAAATGACCGAACTGGCCAGCTGCCTGCAATTTGTCGTCGATGGCGTCGAGACCAACGGACTGCTGGAAATCGTCACCGGCCACGAATGGGCGCCCGGCGGCTACGCCTGGGTGTTTCCCAAAGGCCACGGTTACGCCGAAGTCGGACTGGGCGTGATCCGCACCATGACGCCCGAAAGTGCGCAGTGGCACCTGGACCATTTCATCAAAAACTCCTTTCTGCAGGACCGCCTGCGCCATGCGCGCATCCTGGAGGTGCAGGGCGGCGGGGTGCCGCTGGCCGCACCGCTGCGCACCCAGTATGCCACCAATCTCATTCTGGTGGGCGATGCCGCCCGGCACGTGAATCCCATCACTGGCGGTGGCCTGCACACGGCCCTGACCGGCGGCCTGATCGCCGGGACTTTCCTGGCCGATCTGCTGGAAGCCGGTCAGCGCCCCACAGCGGAGAATCTACACGGCTACCAGGCCCGTTGGCTGGAGCAGCTGGGCAACAAAATGTGGCAGCTCTACGCCACCAAAAAGGATATTTTCCGGGAGAAAGACATTCGGCTGCGCAACGAAAGGCTCTATGCGACTATGGCCGATTATTTTAGTCCCTTTTCCGTCTATAAAAAA
>JBKJKS010000451.1:0-9929 GCA_046597295.1 Saprospiraceae bacterium | reverse complement strand
ATGCGCAAAACATTTCTGATCGTTGGGTTCGCCCTGCTGTTGGCGGCCATAAGTTGTTCAAAATCAGCCAAAAATGACTGCAATGGCGGTGTCACTACCTTTCAGTTGAATAAGCCGTTCCTGCTTTGCTGGGGAACGACTGCCAGCCAGTCGGGCGGCAACCTGAGCGTCAATTTTACCCGTTTGGCGGAAGATAGCCGTTGCGCCACGGATGTCATTTGTGTGTGGGAAGGTCGCGCTTTGATTGCGCTCACCTTCACCCACGAGGGAACGACCGAAACGGATAGTTTGGCGGTCGGCAATTTTTCAGGAATGCCATATTCCGATAGTACGGTCTTTGCGGGATACAAGATAAAACTGCAGGAGGTGTTGCCGGTTCCGGTTTCCACCGTCCAAACCGTTGAAAAAGATTATAAAGTCAAACTGTTGATTACCAATTAATTTTTCAGACTTCGGGCTTGCCGGGCCCGGGTCGACTGCCCCAGAAAGTTTTAATCCGACAAATAAACAACACAACCCATTCTCGTGCCTCCCGCTGCCCATCCGGCAGTTGGGGGGCTTTTTTGTTAAAAGGCAACCGGTCAAAAAGCAATCGGCTAGCCTGAAATAAATTTTTTTCGGCCCGCCCCTTGCACCGTTCAAATTTTCCCCCTACGTTTGCAGCGTAATAGTACAATGATACAATGATGCAGCACCGCACTTATTATTTTGGTTTTTCTTTTTATTTTTTCTTTTTTGGAAGGAAAGAAAGGAACAGCCTGTGCGCGTCGGTATAAATTAACTCGCTGACAATCAACGCCGAAGAAGGGGTTCCTGCCAACAGGAACCCCTTCTTCGTTTTTGCCTGAATGCTTCGCCCGCTTATGTCTACACGACCGAATTTATCGTCATCCATCACCACTGCACCGCCCCAGCAGGCCGTACGGGTTGCCATTCAGGGGGTACGCGGTGCTTTTCACGAAATTGCCGCCCGCTCCTTTTTCGGTTCGGCCGTGCACGTGGTGCCGGCAGTGTCCTTTCCTGCCTTGTTCGATCAGGCCGATGATCCCGACCAGACCGATGCTGCGGTGCTGGCCATTGAGAACAGCATTGCCGGGAGCATTCTGGGCAATTACAAGCTGCTACAGAACAGCGATCTGGTCATTATTGGCGAGGTCTTCCTGCGCATTCAGCAGAATCTGCTGGCCTGGCCGGGCGTCCGGTTGAGCGAGCTGCGCGAGGTGCATTCCCACCCGATGGCCCTGGCCCAGTGCGCCGAATTTTTCAAAGCCCATCCGCACATCCGCCTGGTCGAATCGGAGGACACCGCCGCCAGTGCTGCCGATGTTCGCCGCCGCCGGCTGCACCACACCGGGGCGATTGCCAGCACCCTGGCCGCCGAGCTCTACGAACTGGATATACTGGCCCCCGGCATCGAGGACAATCCGGTCAATTTCACCCGTTTCCTCGCCGTGCAGCGCCGCACTGCCGCGCGGTCCGTGCCCGGCGCCGACAAGGTGTCGGTCAGCTTCGTCACGTCGCACCAGCCGGGCAGCCTGAGCCGCATCCTGGCCATGCTCGCGGCGCAAAGTGCCAACCTCACCAAGATCCAGTCCGTCCCGCTGCTGGGCCGCGCCTGGGAGTACCGTTTTTTTGTAGATTTCAGCGTCCGTAACCCGACCGTGCTGCCGGCTACCATCCGCCTGCTGAACGCGATGGCCAGTGATTGCAAGGTGTTGGGCATCTATCGCGCAGCAGATTTAATGATGATTAGTGAATGAATTCAAAATTCAACATTCCGTAGATGATCAGCCCTGCCCGCCGCCTGGACGGCATTTCAGAATACTACTTTGCCGGCAAACTCCGGGAGATTGCCCAGCGTCAGCGGGACGGACATCCGGTGCTCAATTTCGGCATTGGTTCGCCCGACCTGCCGCCCGCTCCGGCGGTGGTGGAGGCACTGCTGACGGCAGCGCAGCAACCGCAAAACCACAGCTACCAATCGTACACCGGCCTTCCGTCGCTGCGCGCTGCCTGGGCCAGCTGGTATGACCGGTATTACGGCGTCTCCCTCGATCCCGAGCGGGGCATCCTGCCGCTGATCGGCTCGAAAGAGGGCATCGTCCACGTGGCGATGACTTTTCTCGAACCGGGCGATATCGCGCTGGTGCCCAATCCCGGTTACCCGGCTTACCGCGCCGCGACCCAACTGGCCGGCGCGCAGGTGCAGTTATACGACTTGGATGCTGACCGTGACTGGCTTCCCGATCTGGAGGCATTGTCGAAGACGGATCTACAGGCTGTTAAAATTATGTGGGTTAATTATCCGCACATGCCCAGCGGAGCGTCGGCTACGCCGGCCGTTTTCCAGCGCCTCGTGGATTTTGGGCGAACCCATAATATCCTGATCGTCAATGATAATCCTTATAGTTTTATCCTGAATGATCATCCGATCAGCATCCTGGCCGCCGCCGGCGCGGAAGGCGTGGCGCTGGAACTGAATTCCCTGTCCAAGTCGCATAACATGGCCGGTTGGCGGGTCGGCATGGTAGCCGGGCACCCGGACTACCTGGCGGCGATACTGCGTTTCAAAAGCAATATGGATTCGGGGCAGTTCCTGCCGGTGCAGCTGGCGGCCATCCAGGCTTTGCAGTTATCGGATCAGTGGTACACCACCCTGAACACGAACTATCGGCAAAGGCAAGCGGTGGCCTTCGCCCTGCTGGAAACATTAGGCTGCACGTTCGACCGGGCGCAGCAGGGCATGTTCGTCTGGGCAAAAATTCCCGACCACTACGCCGATGGATACGCATTGAGTGACGAGTTGCTGTATGACAAAAACGTATTCCTCACCCCGGGCGGCATTTTCGGTTCCAATGGCGACCGGTACATTCGGATTTCCTTATGCAATCCGGCCGAAACCCTGCAACGCGGATTGGACCGTTTGACACTGATCAGCACTAATTCATCCACATTGGTAACCAATAACCAATAACCACTCAACTTATAACGACTTTATGATCATCACCATCATCGGACCGGGCCTCATCGGCGGCTCTATGGCTATCGGACTGCGCGAAAGCGGTTTCGCGACCCGCCTCATTGGCGTGGACAGCAATCCGGAACATGCCGCCCAGGCGCTGGCTTTGGGTTTGATAGATGTGGTGCTGCCCCTGGCCGATGCCGTGCGGGTCAGCCAGGTTATTGTGGTCGCTACACCGGTGGATAGCCTGCTCACCCTGCTGCCGCAGGTGCTGGATTTGGTCGGGGAAGAGCAGGTGGTGCTGGACGCCGGTTCCACCAAAGCGGCGGTATTGCAGGCCGTTCGGCAGCATGCACAACGGGCACGTTTTGTAGCGACTCATCCGATGGCCGGCACGGAATATTCCGGCCCGGCGGCAGCAGTAGCGGGCCTATTCGCCGGCAAATGCTGCGTATTCACGGAAACCGAGCAGAGCGCCCCCGATGCGGTGCAAACCGCCCGCCAATTGTACGAATCACTGGGGATGCACATCAACTACCTGGACGGAGCGGCCCACGACCTGCACGTGGCTTACGTGAGCCATATTTCGCACATCGCTTCTTTTGCACTGGCCCTCACGGTACTTAAAAAAGAACAAGAAGAAGACCGGATTTTCGAGTTGGCCAGCGCCGGTTTCAGCAGCACGGTCCGCCTGGCCAAGAGCAGTCCGGATACCTGGATACCCATTTTTCGCCAAAATCGTGACAACGTACTGGACGTGCTGGACGAGTTCATCAACACCGTGGGACGCTTCCGGACCCTGTTGATCAAAAACGATTTCGACACCTTCGAAGCCTACATCCGGCAAGCCAATGACATCAGCCGGATTATTGATAAAGGGGTATAATTCATAATTCATAATTCATAATTCATTCGTCATGTTTCAGAAAAAAGATAATCGTCCTTTTTGCATTGCCGGTCCCTGTTCGGCAGAGACCGAAGAGCAGGTTATGGCCGTCGCCCACGGTCTGGCGCCGCTGGGCATCGATCTGTTCCGGGCAGGCGTGTGGAAGCCGCGCACCCGGCCCGGCGCCTTCGAAGGGGTGGGTGCTGCCGCCCTGCCCTGGCTTCGCCGGGTGAAGCAGGAAACCGGCCTGCGCACGACCATTGAGGTCGCCAATGCCAACCAGGTCTACGAAGCGCTGAAACATGGCGTGGATGTACTCTGGATTGGCGCCCGCACGACAGTGAATCCTTTTTCGGTGCAGGAGATCGCCGATGCCCTGCGCGGCGTGGACGTGCCGGTGCTGGTAAAAAACCCCGTCAATCCCGACCTCGATCTGTGGATGGGGGCCATTGAACGCATTCAGCAGGCCGGAGTGACCCGCATCGGGGCCATCCACCGCGGCTTTTCGGCCTATGCCAAATCCAGGTTCCGCAACGCGCCGTACTGGGAAATTCCCATCGAGCTGCGCCGCCGGATGCCCGAACTACCGCTGATCTGCGATAATTCGCATATTTGCGGCAACCGGGAGGACCTGCTGGAAGTGGCCCAGCAAGCCCTGGACCTCAACTACGATGGCCTGATGACGGAGGTGCATCCGGCGCCGGATACGGCCTGGAGCGATGCCAAGCAGCAGATCACGCCCTTCACGTATGGCGAACTGCTCAGCCGCCTCATCGTGCGCCGGGAGTCCACAGACAATGCGGAATTTTTGGAGCATATTGAGAATCTGCGCCATAAGATCGATGAAGTCGACCTGGAACTGCTGAATTTGCTGGCCCGCCGGATGCGCTTTGCCGAAGACATTGGCCGCTACAAGCAGCGCAACAACATCAGCATCTTACAGACGACCCGCTGGAACGAAATACTGGAGAAAGGTTTTGCGCAGGGCCAGCAGCGCGGATTGAGCGATGATTTCGTGGAGAAATTCCTGTCGGCCATCCACCAGGAGAGCATTGCTCACCAGCAATCGGTGATGCAGAGTGGCCGGGTGACGGTGTAGTGGAAAAGGTTTATCAGCTCCCATCATCCGCCCTCCTGCCATGGCCTATTCCCATGCTCCCTTGCGTTCGTCCCGACCGGCACCGCTGGCCCTGCGCTACTTTGCGATCTACAAGCCGTATGGCATGCTTTCGCAATTCAGCAAAGCGGCGGCGGAGCAACACACGCTGGCTGATCTGGATTTTGATTTTCCCAAAGACGTGTACCCGATCGGTCGACTGGATGCCGACAGCGAGGGTTTGCTGCTGCTGACCAACGACAAGACCTGGAATGCCAGGTTGCTGGATCCCCGGCAGGAGCACCCGCGCATCTACTGGGCGCAGGTGGAGGGAGCGCCGGAGCCGACGGCTCTGGAGCAGCTGCGACAGGGAGTCAAACTGCAAATCGACGGCAAGCCGTTTCAAAGCCGACCGGCGGCAGCCCGGCTTTTGCCCGCCGCGCCCGATCTGCCGGAACGCCAGCCGCCGGTGCGGTTCCGTAAAACAGTGCCCACGACCTGGCTGGAACTGGTCCTCATCGAAGGCAAGAACCGGCAGGTACGCCGGATGTGTGCGGCGGTCGGCTTTCCCGTCCTGCGGCTGTTGCGGGTGCGGATCGGGCAACTGGCTTTGGCGGACATGGCGCCGGGCGACGTGCGGGAACTGACGGAAGAACAGCTCCGGGCTGGACTGGGGAAAAGCAAGGGGTAAGGGGTTAGGCTACCAGGCTGTTATGGCCCGTTTGCCCATTGCCTTTTGCAAATTTGCCGGTTTGCCTTTACCTTCACCTGCTAAACTCAAATACTATGCGCTTCATGCTCATTTTACTGGCTGCCGGCAGCCTGGCTTTCCTTTCCTGCAAAAAAGACAAGATCCTCAGCCCGGAGGAGCAATTGCAAGAGGACATCGGAATTATCAAAGATTATATTGCCAGAAACGGTCTGACTGCGCAGTCCACGCCGTCGGGTTTGCACTACATCATCACGAAAGAGGGGTTTGGCAACCCGCCCACGGCCAACTCCACCGTGGTGGTGGAATATGAAGGATACCTGACGACCGGACTGGTCTTTGACGGCACCGATGTTGGTAAGCAGGATACCTTCCAGTTGTCGGGAGTAATCGAAGGCTGGCGGGAAGGTATTCCACTGCTGCGCAAGACCGGTAAGGGCACGTTCCTCATTCCTTCGGCATTGGGCTACGGTCCGGAGGGCGCCGGCAATATTGCCGGCAACACGGTGCTGATATTCGATGTGCAACTAAATGATTTTCAGTAGCATAGACGAGATTATCCGGGCGGCATTTTGCCGAATACCGCTTCCAGTTTATTCCAGCGATAGTCGAAGATCTCCCGCAGTTGCGCTTGCACGAACAGCCGGTTGGCCAGATCACCGAGCGGACCGAGCGGTAACTTATAGTGGACCAGGTCGGTCATTTCCACGCCGCCGGCGATGGCTTTGAAGTGGTGCTGGTGGTGCCATAGGCTGTAAGGACCTGCCCGTTGTTCATCTACAAAAAAGGCGCCCGGCGCTACATGGGTGATTTCGGTCATCCAGAATAAGGGGATGCCCAGCAGCGGTTTTACCGTGTAGGTGATGACCTGCCCGGCGTACATGGTTTGCAAAAATTCCGGGTCGGAAGTGACGTGGAAGCCCATGTAGGCGGGCGTGATCTCGCGCAAATTGGCGGGGGACGAGAAAAAATCCCAGGCTTGTTCGAGCGGAATGGGCAGGCGCTGCTTGCGCTTTAGGGTATGGACAGACACAATAGAAGGAGTAAAAAGTTAACCGCTGTGAATAAGTGTATCCACAGCGGCTAGCCATAACTCCCGGATGGTCGGATTTGTTTACATATTCTCTACCACAAACTTTTCCAGATTAGCCGGGTACTCCCGGCTGTACTCGTAGCGCAACACATCGGTCGTGGTCACGATGCCCAGTAGCTCGCGGGAATCGTTGACAATAGGCACCGCGTGGAAAAGGTGCTCGATAAGGGCTTCCGCGACCGCGCCAATATGCTGGCCGGGATCGAGGGTAGCTAACCGTGTCGTCATCACCTGGCGGATTTTGATGTCCGCGTATTCCTCTGCCGACTTGCCGAGTTTGAACAGATCCCAGGAAGTGACCATGCCCACCAATTTCTTGCCTTCTACGATAGGCAAGTGGTGGATGCGCTTATTCAGCAGTATGGCGCGGGCCTCGCCCAGGGTGTTGTCGGGCCCGAGGGTGATGACATCGGTAGTCATAATAGCGGGTACAAATTCATTCATCATAGGCTATGGCATTTTGTCGTGAAAAATTATTATTGGTGGAAAAGGTTTAGTGTGAGCCGAATGTAAGGCAGACTTCTAAAATTGCCGCGAATAAAATGGCAAAAAGTTAAAAATTAATCATAGCCTGTTTGTTGTGTTTAATCCCTGCCCAATTCCTGCGCCCGCACCAGGGCCGCATTCGCCCCGGCTACGATATCGTCGTGCAGGCTGGTGTCCCCAAAGACCTGCAGGGCCGCTTCGGTCGTACCCCCTTTGGAGGCGACGCGGGCAATCCAGTTTTCACAGGTCAGGTCGCTTTTGTTGTACAAATCCACGGCTCCGGTGAAGGTCTGGGCCACCAGCAGTTCGGCCTCCGAAGCGGAGAATCCCATTCGTTTGGCCGCTTCCATCATGGCATTCATAAAAAAGTACACATAGGCTGGTCCGCTGCCCGAAATGGCGGTAGTGGCATCAATCATTTCCTCCCGTTCCACGTAGAGCGTTTTGCCGGTGGTGCTCAGCAGGTTTTGCACCATGACTAATTCCAGGCGCGTCACCAGGTCGGTGGAGGTAAAGGCGGTGACGCCTGCCCCGATCTGTGCCGGCAAATTGGGCATAGCCCGAATGATCTTGTTGACGCCCAGCGCTGCAGCAATGGTGGCCAGCCGCACCCCGGCCATGATACTTAGGAATACCTGCCCGGGCTGCACCAGTTCCCGGATGTCCGCGAAGAGTTTGGTCGAATCCTGTGGTTTTACCGCAAAAATCAGCAGATCCGCTTCCGCTACACAGTGTCGCGGATCACTGAAAAAACGGCCTTCATGGGTTTGGCTCAGGTGATTGGCCTTGTCGTAGCTGCGGCACAGCACCATCATATTGTCGGTGGTCACGGTACGGGCGCGCAGGAAGCTCTGGGCGTAGGTCAGGCCCATGTTGCCGCCACCGAGGATAAGTATTTTCATGCGGAGAATGTTTAAGTTTGGATCTTCAGCAGCAAAGCTTAGCTTTTTTCTTAGTGATTGGAAACGATAAAATAGTCGCTTGAAAATCAAAACTTTGCCGCTTCCACCTTTCATTTATCAAAATTCATACTTGTCAAAAACGTCTTTCACCATGCAAAAAATCGTTTTGCTCCTGGCCTTGGGGTGCTGCTTGTGCAACTCCTGTCAATCAGATTCGAAAACTACGGATTCTAAACCCCTACCGCCCGAACGTCCTGCTTACGCCATCGCCATCCACGGTGGGGCGGGAGCGCTCCGGCGGGCGGAAATGGGGCCCGAAAAAGAAGCGCAGTACCGGTCGGCCCTCGATTCAGCGCTGACCATCGGCGAGACCATCCTGAAAAATGGCGGCCCCGCCCTCGATGCCGTGGAGCAGACCATCGCTTTCCTGGAGGATTGCCCGCTTTTCAACGCCGGCCGCGGCGCCGTCTTCACCCACGAAGGTCGCAATGAACTGGATGCCAGCATCATGGACGGCGCCACGCAGAAAGCCGGAGCGGTCGGCAGCGTGATGACCGTCAAAAACCCGATCAAACTAGCCCGCGCCGTCATGGATAAGTCGCCGCACGTATTCCTCACCGGCCGCGGCGCAGAACAATTTGCGGTGGAAAACAACATTGACACTATCGGACCCGCCTGGTTCTTTACCCAGGAGCGCTGGAACACCCTGCAACAAATGCTGGCCGAAGAGAAAAATAAAACCGGCGCCTTATGGCATTACCCAGACTATAAATTCGGTACGGTCGGTTGCGTAGTGCTCGACAAAAACGGTCACCTGGCCGCAGGCACCAGCACGGGCGGCATGACCAATAAACGCTGGAAGCGGCTGGGCGATACGCCCGTCATCGGGGCCGGCACGTACGCTTCCGATGATGCCTGTGCCGTTTCCTGTACCGGTCATGGCGAGTATTTTATCCGGTATGTCGTCGCCTATGATGTCTGGGCGCTCATGCGCTACAAAGGCCTCTCCCTGACAGAAGCGGCGGAGCTGGTGGTCAACAAAAAACTGGTGGAGAAAGGCGGCGAGGGCGGCCTGATCGCCGTGGACAAGGCGGGTAATATTGCGCTGCCCTTCAATTCAGAAGGGATGTACCGTGGCTATGCCAAGCCGGGCGAACGGAAAATCGCTATTTATAAGGAATAATAAAATGTGGTCAATGCGTAAAATGTGGTCAATGTGGTGTTGTGGCTGGAACTAAATTTCGTTCGCAAGGATTTTAATGGCAATCACCCATTCAATATTTTGAGAAATGACCGGCACTATCCACCTGCGCGACGATCTGCAACTAACTGAATTCCGCCCCGGCGACCAGCATAACATGGTGCTGTACATGAACGACGCCGAGTTGTATCGCAATACGCTGACCATACCCAGTCCCTACACACTGTCGGATGCCGAAAAATGGTTAGCCAAAGCCCACGAGAATACCGGGCGTTATGGCCTGCTGACCAACTGGGCGATCCGCCACCGCACGGCGGGGATGATCGGCAACATCAGCGTTTTCATGGTAAAAGGAGCGGAAGGCCACCGGGACGAACTGGGCTACTGGCTGGCCGCACCCTACCGGGGTCAGGGCATTATGACGACGGTGTTGCAAGCATTTGTGGCCTGGCAATTTGCCCACCGCCCGGCGTTGGTTCGACTCGAAGCCGTCGTATTTGCCCATAATCCCGCTTCGGCGCGGGTGTTGGAGAAAAGCGGATTCCAGCGTGAAGGGTATTTGCGCAAGTACGACTGGAAGGATGGTGCGGCGAT
>JBKJKS010000301.1:0-5805 GCA_046597295.1 Saprospiraceae bacterium | reverse complement strand
TGCCTGCTACGGGCCGGCACGGCCCGTAGCAGGCAGGCCCCCTCAGTTTTGAAGGTTTAACACATCCTTCTCCCCAAAATTCTCATATGAACTTGTAATCACCCGTTCGCCCGGTTCCAGCCCACTCAATACTTCAAAAAACTGCGGGTTCTTGCGGCCCAGCGAGATATTACGCTTCGTGGCTTTGGTACCATCGGCATTCAAAACATACACCCAGTTGCCGCCGGTATCGCTGAAAAATCCGCCGGTAGCCAGTAGGGTAGCGTCGGCCGGTTTACCCAGTTGCAATCGCACCGGCACTGACTGTCCCCGGCGAATACCCTCGGGCACCGCCTGGGCAAAGGTCATGTCCACCTCGAAGCGGCCGCTGCGGACCTCGGGGTAGACTTTCGACACGGCCAGCTGATGCGCTTTGCCGTTGAATTCGAAGGACCCTTCCAGTCCCGGGAAAATGCGGGATATGTAATGCTCGTCCACGTCCACCCGCATTTTGAAACCGTTCATATCGTCGATCTGGCCAATATTTTGTCCGGCGTCCACGCTTTGGCCGACTTCCACATTGATGGACGATAACAGACCACTCACCGGCGCTTTTACGTACAGATTGGCCAGGTTGGCTTTCATCAGGCGCAGGTTGAGTTTCGTGCGATCCAGCGTACCTTCCAGTTGTTTGATCTGCGTGACGCTGTTCTCTTCCTGGAATTTCTGGTTCTCTACCTCGATGTCGCGCTGTTGTACGAGTCGCTCATAGGTGATTTTCGTTTTCGTATACTCCTGCTGGCTGATAATCCGGTCCTCGAACAGTTTGCCATTGCGCTCATGTTCATCTTTGGCTTGCCGGATCTGATAATCGAGTTCGGAGAGCGTCTTTTTCAGGGAAAACTTGTCCTGCCGCAGCCGCAGCCGCGTATTTTCCAGGTTGTTAATGAGCTCGTACATCTCGGTCTCGCGGTTCACGAAGTCGAGCGTCAGGCGTGGGTTCTCCAGTTTCAGGATCAGATCGCCCTGTTTGATGGTCGCTCCGCCGTCGAGGTATTTCTGCACCACATATCCCCCTTCGATGGCGTCGAGCTGATAGGTTTTCAGCGGCTGTACTACGCCGGTAACCACTATGAATTCGTCGAATACCGCACGGGTGACCGGCGATACCGTGATCTTCTCGCGATTTACGTTCAGGCTGCTTTGGCTGCCGGACAGCATGGTGTGAATGGCAAACACCAGGAAACCCACGATCGCCAGTCCAATGACGATGCGTTGCGTCGTAAATCTTTTCTTTTTAATAACCCTGTCCACGCGTCGAATGATGAATGATGAATTGTATGGACATCCGCAGTTTGGATGCTTGCTGATAAACAGTATAGAGAAGGGTATGCCAATTTAGTAAAGCGTTGATAATCAACAATATGTTGATATTTTACCCCTGGCAGGTTTGTTCGTAAACGAACGAATGTGTCCGAAAATGGACGCCTGATCAAATATTTATGCAAGTCCTCCGGTCCGCACGTGCTGATGGTTGAGCCGGGAGCCGTCCCGACTCAACCATCAGCCTGCAATTATTTAAGCAAATATTTTCAAATATTGTAAAGTAACAAAATTAAAATCTGCCAATTCTTATCAAACAAGGCAAACAAGCCATTCTTCAGACCCGTACATAATATTCCAACCAGTGCACGGGATATTCCCTATCTTTGCAGCGTATATTCCCAATCTTTAATGGTCTGACCGTTTTATCTTTCGGAAATTGAAACAGTTTTTGTTGTCTCAGGCGTATTTCCTGATCGCCACCATTCAAATGCTCTCTGGTAAAACGCCCGCCGCTGTGCCGGCGGTCTTGCGATCCTATCGCGCCGATTTCCGACGACCGCGAACTTAATACTCCTCCTCTCTCCGCTTTTTCTGCATTCGCCAGCGTCGTCCCAAGGTTCGGCGTGGGCTTGATTTTACAGCTCCTGTTCTAATTCTTCAACTACTCGTCGCCAGTGCAACAGACTGACCAGGTAGTCATCCGCATCGCTACAGCTGCGGATGAACACTTTTCGCCGGAAATCACGGCAGAAATGGCCGCTTCCGCGCAAGCGCGGGGCACCGGCATCGCCCGGCGTACTCCCGCTTATATCGTGGAAAAGATGACGGAAGGCAAAGCCGTGATCGCGCATACGCCCGATGGTCGCTGGGTGGGTTTTTGTTATATCGAAACCTGGGGACATGATGAGTTCGTGGCCAACTCAGGCTTGATCGTTCACCCCGCGTTCCGGGGCATGGGCGCCGCGACCGCCATTAAGCGCCGCATCTTTCAACTTTCCCGCGATAAATACCCGGATGCTAAGATCTTCGGCCTTACGACCGGACTGGCCGTGATGAAGATCAATTCGGACCTGGGCTACGAACCGGTTACCTATTCGGAACTCACCCGCGACGACGCCTTCTGGCAGGGTTGCCAGAGTTGTGTTAACTACGAAATTCTGCAAAGCAAGGACCGCAAGAACTGCATGTGTACGGCCATGCTGTTCGATCCGGCCAAGCTGGAAGAGACCGAAGAGGCCTTGGCGGCACATTTTATTTTTCACTGAGTACAGCACATCATTTAACCAGGCATGAAAAAGGTCATCTTAGGCTTCAGCGGCGGACTCGATACCACTTTCTGCGCCAAATACCTGGCGGAAGACCTTGGTTACGAGGTCATTGCCGTTACGGTCGATACCGGCGGTTTTACCGAAGCGGACATTCGGCAGATCGAACAGCATGCCTATACGCTGGGCATCAAACGACATATTACGGTGGATGCCGTCAAGTCCTATTACGAGCGCATTCTGCGCTACCTCATTTTTGGTAATGTGTTGAAAAACAACACCTATCCACTGTCCGTCAGTGCCGAACGGCTGAGCCAGGCGCTGGCGATAGCCGATGTGGCCAGGGAATTAGGCGCCGATGCAGTGGCCCATGGCAGTACCGGCGCCGGTAATGACCAGGTGCGTTTCGATATGATTTTTCAGATCGAGTTACCGGGCACGGAGATCATTACGCCGATTCGCGACCTGCAATTGAGCCGGGCGGCAGAGGTGGATTATTTGTTGGAAAAAGGAGTATCCGTAAATGCCGAAAAGGCGGCCTATTCCATTAATAAAGGTCTGTGGGGCACTTCGGTGGGTGGTCTCGAAATGCTGTGTTCCAACGGCACTTTGCCCGAAGAAGCCTGGCCGACACCCGTCAGTAAGCATACGCCCGAAACGCTGAAGATCGTGTTCCGCCAGGGCGAGCCCATCGGCCTGAACGATCAGGTTTTCGACCATCCAGTAGCGACCATTCGGGCCCTGCAAGCCATCGCTGCGCCCTTCGGCATCGGGCGCGACATCCACGTGGGCGATACCATTATTGGTATTAAAGGCCGAGTGGGTTTTGAGGCAGCGGCACCCGTCCTGATCCTGAAAGCCCACCATGCGTTGGAAAAACACGTATTAACCAAATGGCAGCTTTCCTGGAAGGATACGCTGGCCCAGTTTTACGGCAACTGGCTCCATGAGGGCCAAATCCTCGACCCCGTCATGCGCGACATCGAGGCTTTTCTGGAGAGCAGTCAGCGGTGCGTCGATGGGGCAGTGCATATCACGCTGTATCCGCACTACTACCAAATTACCGGTGTGGAATCGGCACATGACCTGATGTCGGCCAAATTCGGCGCCTACGGCGAAATGAATCAGGGCTGGACTGGAGAGGACGTCAAAGGATTTACGCGCATTTTTGGTCAGCAAACCCGCATCTGGAAGCAGGTGAACCAAGACGCGGCACAGATCGCCACGGTTGAATAATGGATGTAACATGTTGATAAACAACAAAATACGGGTGGGAATAGTCGGTGGCGCAGGGTACGCCGGCGGTGAACTGCTGCGTCTGTTGCTCCGGCACCCGGCGGTGGAGATTGCGTTTGTGCAAAGCCGCAGCCAGGCCGGTAAAGCGGTGACGGCAGTCCATACCGATTTGTTGGGCGAAACGGATTTGCGGTTTTCCACCACCGCTGCGGTAGCAGAGGTTTGGTTCCTATGCCTGGGTCATGGAGAAGCCCGCCCATGGCTGGAAGAACAGCCCCCGCCTCCGGCCGTAAAAATTATCGACCTGAGCCAGGATTTCCGCGCCAACAGTACCTGGGCCGAACGACGTTTTATCTACGGTTTACCGGAGATCCACCGGGAGCAGATCCGAACGGCGCAATGCGTCGCCAATCCGGGCTGTTTTGCCACCGGTATGCAACTGGCCTTACTGCCGCTGGCCACCGCCGGTTTACTACAGGCAGTATTCATCACCGGCATCACCGGGGCGACGGGCGCCGGACAAAGCCTGACGGCTACGGCGCATTTTCCCTGGCGGCATGCCAATATCTCCGCCTACAAAACGCTCACCCACCAGCATGTTACGGAGGTGGCCAGTACCCTGCACCTGCCGGCCTCCGACCTGCATTTCGTACCCTGGCGGGGGGATTTTGCCCGCGGCATTTACTTGTCCGCCACGACACGCTGCGATCTGGAACAGGCGGCTATACTTGCGCTCTACCAGACGTATTATGCCAGCCACCCCTTTACCATCGTCAGCGATCGGATGGTGGACCTGAAAATGGCGGTCAACACCAATAAGTGCCTGCTTTTTCCGGAAAAACAAGGGTCGATGCTGGTCGTCCATGCCGCTTTGGACAACTTGCTGAAAGGCGCTGCCGGCCAGGCGCTGCAGAATATGAATCTGATGTTTGATCTGGAAGAGACGCTGGGGCTCCGCCTGAAGGCGAGCGCATTTTAGTGGAACACCCATTTTTACACCCGCACCGGACAGCGTATTTCGCCCCTGCCCGGCGCAAAAACAGGTTGCAATATGCATTTATTCGATGTTTATCCATTGCAGGGACTGGCTATTACCCGTGGCCAGGGCTCCTGGGTTTGGGACGACCGGGGACAGCGCTACCTCGATCTGTATGGCGGGCATGCCGTTATATCCATCGGGCACAGCCATCCGCATTGGGTGGAGCGGATCGAAACCCAGCTCCACCAGCTGGCCTTTTATTCGAATTCGGTCCATTTGCCCATTCAGGAAATACTGGCCGAGCAGCTCGGACGCATCAGCGGTAAACCGACTTACCAGCTTTTCCTCTGCAATTCCGGGGCGGAAGCGAACGAAAATGCCTTGAAACTCGCCTCTTTCCACAATGGCAAAAAGATCGTACTCGCCTTTCGTGGCGGTTATCATGGGCGTACTTCCCTGGCTTTGGCGGCAACGGACAATCCAGCCATCCTGGCGCCGGTGAACCGCACGGAGAACGTCGTTTTTCTGCCTTTTAATGATGAAACGGCTTTGGAAGCGGCCTTTGCGGAACATCAGGTCAGCTCGGTTATTGTCGAAGGCATTCAGGGATTAGGCGGCATCCGGGAAGCCAGTACGGCTTTCCTGCAGAAAATTCGCAGCCTCTGTACCGCCCACGATGCGGTCTTCATTGCCGACAGCGTACAGTGTGGGTACGGGCGCAGCGGGCAGTTCTTCTCCCATAATCTGGCCGGGGTGGACGCGGACATTTATACGACGGCCAAGGGCATGGGCAATGGTTTCCCGGTGGCCGGCGTACTGATCGCACCGCACATTCAGGCCAAACACGGCTTGCTGGGCAGCACCTTCGGTGGTAATCCAATGGCTTGTGCAGCCGCCTTAGCGGTGCTGGAGGTGATTGAAAGAGAGGAACTTATGGCCAATGTCCGCGTGGTAGGGGACTATTTGAAAACGGAACTGCAAAAGTTGGTCCCCGGGCAAAATGTACGTGGCCGCGGACTG
>JBKJKS010000431.1:0-5734 GCA_046597295.1 Saprospiraceae bacterium | reverse complement strand
CGGTAGGCGCGGAGGAACATGGCGTTAACGCTTGGGTTACTTTTCCACAAAGAAAGGAAGTCGGCGGGTAAGCACTCTTTAAGCCAGCGTTACTTTTATGTGAATCCTTGCATCGTCCAGCGTAAGCCGGTGGTACTTACTGATTTTTGCAGCATTTTGAAACCCATTTGATCCTTTCTTCCATGTCGCTTCTGAGTGCTATCATTCAAAAATCAGCGCGGTTGAGTGCCCGGGTCGAACATCCCCGTACCCTCCCCGCCGATCGGCAGCGCCGCCAGTTACAACAACTGCTGAGTAAGGCGAAAACCACGGCCTTTGGTCGTTACTACAACTTTCGGGAAATCCTCCAGGCAGAAGATGTGCTTGCTACCTATCGGCGGCAGGTGCCGGCTACCGCCTATGACGCGCTCTATGACCGCTGGTGGTCGCAGGCCCACCAGTGCGATACGCCGGACGTCTGCTGGCCGGGACCGGTCTCCTATTTTGCCTTGTCGAGCGGTACCAGTCAGTCCAGTACCAAGTACATTCCCGTCACGGACGACATGATTTTTATGATGAAGCGCGGCGCGCGACGCTTATTCATGGATATGAACCGGGAGACGCTGCCCACCGCTCATTTTACCAGGCAGATGCTCATGGTCGGTTCCTGCACCCAGCTGCGCCCCGAGGGGCAGCACCGGACCGGCGACCTTTCCGGCATTATCGGACTGAATCGTCCGCGTTGGATGGAACACTACTACCTGCCCGAACGCGACATTACCCGCTTGCCCGAATGGAGCGACCGCATGGACCGCATTGCCGAGGTGGCGCCCGGTTGGGATGTCGGTTCGGCGGTGAGTAATCCCATGTGGATGCAGCTGATCCTCGAAAAAATCATCGAACGGCACAGCCTGCGGCATATTCACGAATTATGGCCGCACTTTTCGCTGTTGGTACACGGCGGCGTATTCTTCGAGCCGTACCGCCCCACTTTCGAACAGTTGCTGGGTCAGCCGGTGCAGTACATAGACAGCTACCTCGCTTCCGAAGGTTTCTTTGCCTACCAGAACCGGTTTGACACCCGCTCAATGCGTTTACTAACCAATGGGGGTATATTCTTTGAATTCGTCCCCTTTACGGATAAAAACTTCGACGATAATGGGGACCTGCGCACCAGCCATCCGGAAAGCCTTGGGTTGGATGACGTGCTGGAAGGCGTCCACTACGCTCTGCTGATCAGCACCTGTGCCGGCGCCTGGCGCTATTTACTGGGCGATACCGTGCAGCTTACGGATACGGAACATGCCGAATTTCGCCTGACCGGCCGGACCAAGCAGTTCCTGTCAGTCTGCGGCGAACACCTGTCGATTGACAATTTGAACGAGGCTGTGCGCCAGGCCGATGTCGCGCTGCGGGCGGGTGTCCGCGAATTTACCGTGGCCGGCGTACGCGAAGGCAGCCACTGGGCACACTACTGGTACGTCGCCTGCGAAAATCCAGCGGTGAGCGAAACCGCTTTTGCCCGGGCGGTGGATGAGGCCCTGTGCCGCCTCAACGACGACTATGCTATTGAGCGCGTTTATGCCCTGAAAACGGTGCAAGTGCGGTTTTTGCCCAATGCACTGTTTTTAAAATGGCTGGAACAACGGGGTAAACTCAATGGGCAGGCCAAGGTACCGAGGGTGCTGAAAGGCGCAGCACTGGCCGATTTTACAGCATTCATTATCCAGGAAGGTCCGGCGGCGACTTGATTAATTTTTTGCGGCTGCCAGTTGGAATTCTCCCATTTTCTTAAAAATACTCAAGATTGCCGGGGCCACCGCGTGGCCGGGCTGGAAAGTGCAGCCGACCAGCCGGGCAATGGTCTGGGCGAGCTGCTGCTGGAAGAGTTGCATCGGTTGCTGCACTTCGCCTACCGGCGGCGTATCCGGTCCGATGGCGGCCAGCCAGATCTCATCCGCGCCGGCTATATGCCGGTTATGGTCGCGCCACTGCCTTGGTTCCAGGTATCCGCGTCCGTGGTCGGTGGTCAGGAGCAGCGTCGTGCGGCCCCGGTAGGTGGGATCGGTTTGCAGGAAATTCCAAAGTCCGGCCAGCCAGCGATCCGTTTCATGCGCTGCATCCAGGTAGCGGTCATAATAACCGGCGTGGGCCGCCTGGTCGGTGTCGCCCAAGGCGATGTAGGCGACGCGCGGATGCCGATTGCGCAGGTGGGCAGCAGCAGCGGCACGCGTAAAGCCATCCGGATACTCCTCTTCCGACCAGGTTGGCCGGAACGCCGTTTTTATTTGCTGATAATGCTGGCGGGTAGCGCGCCAGGTACCGAAGTTGCGATTTTCCGGTCCGGTGTACACCGGGATGCGCGCCCGTTTTTCGTTCAAAATAGCCGGGAAAGCCTCCCAGGAGCTGAAGGCGACGACTTTGTTGCGAAAGCCTTTTTGCCGCTGCAGGCTCTCCAGTACGTTCTCGTTGGGATTGGGTAATTTCAGGTTGCTGAAAATGTGCGCATCGTCGGGCCTACCGGTAAACAGCTCATTATAGCCGGGATAACTGAACCACAGGCCATTGGCCACATTTACCTGGTTGCCATAATGGCGGTTGCCATACAACTGCCCTTCGGCAGCCAGGGTGCTCCAGAAGAAGGGCAACAGCTGCTGCCGGCGTTGCGTGGCCGTTGTTGCCCCGTACCGCCGGCGGTAGGTCGCCGTGTCCGGCGTATAGAGCGGATCGTGCAGCAGCAGGCTGTCCGCACCGCCAAATACTTCCTGCCACCGGAACCCATCCAGCGTAACGATGACGAGATAGCGTTGGCTGGTCTCCGTGGCTGCCGCCCGACGGGTCTTGCGGCGGTGCTGTTCGAACAAGGTAGCGAACAGGGGTTGTACCTGCTCGAAGGTGATGGACGTGTCGCTGGCCAGGGCGGTGAGCCGCGTGGAAAAAATCTCGGCGAAAGCAGTGAGGGCGGTGGCGGCAGGAGCGCGTTTTTGCGCAGTGAGGGTGGTAAGAAACAGGGCAAAAACAAAAAACGTCGTCCGTATTTTCATGCTGACCGGTGGTAATGCTCGACTGGAAATGCTGAAACAAGAAGTGGAAAGACGGCATTACGCCGTATTTCCACGAAACTGAAACCCATTTTCGTAAGCTAAATAGCGGAACCTAACTACGCCGCAAAGGTGCGGCCACGCGGCAGCCCGACCGGAAACTGTGCATTAAGTTTGGATGAACGAACGGTTAAGCGGTGCCAGCTTTTACGCCCACGAACAGGAACAATTTCCAGAGCCCCAGAAAAGTCGGGCGTACTTCCAGCCATTCGGTCTGGAACCGCTCCTGCAGCAGCGGCAGGAGATGTCCCTCCATCCGCACGTGATTTTTGCCCATCCACCAGCGGAAGAGCCGATTGGGGGTACTGTGAAAATCGACCACCGCAATGCGCCCGCCGGTCGGCAGGTCGTCGAAAGCCGAGGCGATGGCCTGCTCCCATCCTGGATTGAACATGGTCAGGGCATACGAAAATACCACAAAATCAAGGGGTTGCGTCAGGTCCAGTGCATTGGCGGCGTAGGGTCGCTCATAGAGCTGCACCCGTTGGGCGTACCGGCGTACGGAGCGACCGGCCCGGGCCAGCATATCCGGCGATACATCCACGCCGATGAGATGTAGGCACGGATGTTCCGCCGCCAGGCGTTGCAGGTTACGCCCCGTGCCGCAGCCCACCTCCAGCAAGGTTTGTTCCTGTGTATGCAGGATGGGCAAATGGCGCAACAGGGTATTGCGGCCCAGCAGAAATGTCCAGCGCGTGGCGTCGTAAATCACCGCATGCCAGCGATAATAGCCCCTTATTCTCGCCGGCTGGCGATGTTCATCGTGCATCATCGATCATTTGATTGTGCCGATCCAGGTACTGGCGTAGGTGCCGACCCGGTCGTTGGCCTGCGACCAGGCTGCCGCGGCGGGGTCGAATACCAGGCGCTCCCGGGCAAATTCGGGTAAAAAATCCAACTCGAAGCCGGCAGAGCGGAGCAGCACCCGTGCCCCCGGCGCCGCATTGTCCAGGATCAATCGCCATTCCTCTTCCAGGGCCGATCGCTGGTGCGCAGCCAACCAGTCCTGGTGATCGAGCAGGACGAAATGGGTGTACAGGCCGGGCTGTTGCTGCAGAAAGCCACTCAGGGAAGTCGTGTAGGTACGCACCCGGCCTCCACGCTGCTGCAGGGTGGGGAAGTGCTCCGAACGCAGATAGTTGGGACAGCAATCCGGCGTATAGCGGCCAAAAAAGTAGAGTTTCCAGAAATAATTATCCGTCAAGGGCAAACTGGTGAACACCTGCCGGAAACAATGGCGTACATAGCCGGCCATACCGTCCGGATAATAAGCCGTGGCCAGGTGTTGCTGGCTTTTAGGCACGCCCAGCATACTTTGCACCAGGTGCTGACTCACCAGCCAGCTCATAAAACGGCCCATTAACTGCGGCTCCAGTTGATCGTACCAGACCCATTGTTCGGCCAAAGAACCCGCTACGAACAACCGCCGGGTGAGGCGCAGCAGATCCGGCTGCGTATGGAGCCACTGGCGGATCAACCAGGCGACCGTACCGCTGCTGCCATGCCAGTAAAAGGAGGAACGCAGGCGTTTACCATTGAAATAGTGGATGTTGCGCTGCCAGTACTGCCGTGAAAAATGATCGGTCAACCGATCGTGCACCACGTCGTGGAATATGGCGCGGGCGTGTGGCGAAGCGCCGGTGCCCAGCAGATCGAAAAGTACGGCATGGTCGGCGCCTTGTAGCAGTGCGACTTTCAGGTGGAGCAGGGCATTCTGACGGGGGTTGAGGTCCACGCAATGCACTTCGGCGGGATCGTCGAGCAGGTAGTCGAGGGCGTTGCATCCGGCACTGGTCAGCATGACTACCCGGCTTTGCGCATCCAGTTGCAGCAACTGCCGGTCGCAACGGGGGTCTTCCCAGCAAGTGTTATACACAAGGCTATGGCCGTGAATACGGTGGAAAACCTTTTCGCTGATCGTGTTGGCAAGCCCCATACAGTGGTTATTTTGGAGGGCGAAGGTAGGCGGGTAAAAAAAGCGGAGGCGGTGTGGGAAGGTTATGTAATCATTAATTCCGCAGCAACTCCCGCACCGCCCCCGCCACCTCCAATCCGGCATGGCGACCGGTGTCGGCAAAAATACGCCGACCATTTTCCAGCAGCTCGACCTCGACCGTTGCCTGCAGGCTCTCGTTGATCTTGCCGGTCATTTCGCCGGAAATCGGCATGACCAGCGCGGTGCCTGGCGCATGGCGAGCCAGCAGGCGCAGCTCCGTGTGGGGATTTTTGAAGATCAGGGTGACCGTATCGGCGCCGATCTCCAGGTATTTTTTGGCGCCCGTGTAGGTGGCGAATTTGAAGAGCCGGCCTTCCAGCCACAGGCCGCTGATGAATCCCACGAAATGACCGTTCAGCCAGGGAATGTGGGCCACCGACGCCATCAGCGAGGCGCGGTCAGTGGTGGCAAAATGATTGGTCTGCAGCCAGACGTAGGCTCGGGGAAAGGAACGTCCCCAATCTTTCTCAATATAACCTTTGCCGCCCGTGAAATCCACGGTGTGGCCGGGCGCGTCCGGTGTGGGGGTTATGTGCAAACAGCCTTTCAACTGGTGGTGCAGGCTCACCACGCCGTGGTTGCACTCCATGAATGGCACGAACGAGTACCAGCCCATAATACCCGGGGCACCCAGCATTTTGGGCCAGGGTACCGGGTC
>JBKJKS010000386.1:0-4319 GCA_046597295.1 Saprospiraceae bacterium | reverse complement strand
CTCCAGCGAAGAAGACGAAGGGGGGTACAACTGGGACAGCCGCCAGGATGCCTGCAAGGAGGAGTATTACTACTACGAACACTTCGCCAAGCGCAACGTGTTCGCCAGCGACCTCGGTCTCACCGCCAAGCGTGGTCGCGACGGCTCACTGTTCCTGGCCGTCACCGACCTGCACAGCGCCCAGCCGGTCAACAACGTGGAGATGGAACTGTACAACTACCAGCTGCAGTCGATCGGTAAGGGCCGCACCGAATCGGACGGCACCACTTATTTCGAAAACCTGCGCGAAGTGCCTTTTCTCGCCGTGGCTAACAAAGGCGGTCGCCGGGGCTATTTGCGGATGGCCGACGGTAACACCCTGTCGCTCAGCCGCTTCGACGTGGCCGGTTCGGAAGCCCAGAAGGGTCTGAAAGGCTATTTATACGGCGAGCGCGGCGTCTGGCGGCCGGGCGATTCCATCTACCTCAATTTCGTACTCGAAGACAAGACCGGCAAGCTGCCCGCCGATCACCCGGTGACCCTGGAGCTCACCGACCCGCGCGGCGCCCTGCAGAGCCGCATTGTCACTACCTACAACGTCAACCGCGTCTATCCGCTGTTCTGTGCCACCCGCCTCGATGCCCCCACCGGCAACTGGACCGCCAAGGTGCTCGTCGGTGGCGCGAGCTTCACCAAGCAACTGAAGATCGAGACGGTGAAGCCCAACCGCCTGAAACTCGACCTCAATTTTGGCAAAACCGCCCTCTCCAGGGCCGATAAAAGCCTCAGCGGCAAACTGGCCGTGAACTGGCTGCACGGCGCCGTGGCCAAGGGCCTGAAAGCCAAAGTGGACCTGCAGGTGCGGGCCGTCAAAACGGAATTTGCCAACTTCAAAAGTTTTGTGTTTGACGATCCGGCGCGTTATTTCTCCAGCGAGCCACAGGTGCTGTACGATGCGGACATCGATCAGAACGGCCTGGCCACGGTACCCCTGAAACTCGGCGACCTGGACCAGGCCCCCGGCAAACTCATCGCCAACTTCAAGGTGCGGGCCTTCGAAAAAAGCGGCGATTTCAGCACCGACAATTTTGCTCTGGACTACTTTCCTTACGAGCGCTTCGTGGGCGTGGCCATTCCAACTGACCGCTGGGGCGGCAAGTCCGTGGACCAGCGCGGCGGCACCGTGCAGTTCGCTGCCGTGGATAAAACCGGCAAGGCCCAGCCGGGCCGCAAACTGCAGGTGGCCCTCTACCGCACCGACTGGCGCTGGTGGTGGGATGAAGACGCCACCTCCGGCGCAGCACAGTTCAACAATGCCGAAAACGTGACGGCGCTGGACCAGGCGACCCTCACCACCGATACCCGCGGCCTGGCCACCTGGAAGGTCAAACCGACCGGCTGGGGGCGCTATTTCGTGCGCGTGGCGGATGAAGAAGGCGGCCACGCCTCGGGCGATTTTTTCTGGAGCGGCTACCCCGAGCAACTGGACGATATGAAAAGCCGGAACGCGGCGGCCATGCTGCCCTTTACGGTAGAAAAAGAAAAATATAACGTGGGGGAAGAGGTAACGCTGAAGGTCCCCGCCGGGGAATCGGGTCGCATCCTGCTGACCCTGGAGACCGGTACCCGGGTGGCCAAACACCTCTGGTTCGACGCCAAAGCCGGAGATAACTACCTGAAATTCAAGACGGAAGGCAGTATGTCGCCGACGGTGTACGCCCACGTCAGCCTGATGCAGCCGCATGCGCAGACCAAGAACGACCTGCCCATCCGGATGTATGGCGTGGTACCGGTGAACGTGGAAAATCCCAACTCCCGTCTCACGCCGCAGATCGATATGCCCGATGCGCTGCGGCCCGGCGAACCCTTCACCATCGCCATCCGTGAGGCCCGCGGCGGCCCCTGCGCCTACACCATCGCCGTGGTGGACGAAGGCCTGCTCGACCTGACCCGCTTCAAAACGCCCAATCCCTGGGATGCCCTGTTTGCCCGCGAGGGGTTGGGCGTCAAGACCTGGGATATTTACGACTACGTGCTGGGCGCTTACGGCGCTTCGCTGGAGCGCGTGCTAAGCATCGGCGGGGATGGCATTAACCAAAGAGCGAAAAATGCCGTGCAGGTCAACCGCTTTAAAGCCACCGTGCTGCACGTCGGACCGGTGATGCTGGAAAAAGGACAGGTGCGCAAACACACGTTGCAGATCGACAATTACGTCGGATCGGTGCGGGTGATGGTCGTCATGTCGGCGCCGGGCGCCAATGGCGCGGGCGCTTACGGCAGTGCCGAGAAGACCTGCGCGGTGCGCAAGCCGCTGATGATCCTGCCCACGCTGCCGCGGGTGCTGGGTCCCGGCGAAACGCTCCGCCTGCCGGTGGATGTGTTCGCCATGGAAAAGCAGGTGCAAAGCGCGACCATCCGGGTCAAGGAAAACTCCGGGCTGGTGACGGTGCAAGGCTCGCCGGTGAATACACTGACGTTCAAAGAACCTGGCGAGGAAATGACCTATTTCGATTTGAAAGTGGGTCAAAAAACCGGCATTGCCAGGTTCAGCATCGTGGCGCAGGGAGGCGGAGAGACCGCTACCCAGGAGATCGAACTGCTGATCCGCAATCCCAACCCCGTTGTGACCAAGATCTGGGACGGCGCCATCGAGCCCGGCCAGGAGTGGAGCGCCGATTTCGACCCGGCGCAGTACACCGACATCGCCCAGGCTTCCTTCGAAGTGAGCGCCCTGCCGCCGGTCAACATGAGTCGCCATTTGCAGTATTTGATCCAGTACCCGCATGGATGCATCGAGCAGACCACCTCGGCGGCGTTCCCGCAGCTGTACGTGGACATTTTAGCGCCCCTGTCGGACAAACAGAAAGCGGACATCACGAAGAACGTGACGGCAGCGGTCAACAAGATCCGCAACTTCCAGGCCTCCTCCGGCGGCTTTTCGTACTGGCCGGGCGGCAACGAGGTGAATGCCTGGTCGAATAGCTACGCCGGACATTTCCTGGTCGAAGCCAAGGCCAAAGGCTATGCCCTGCCCGAAGGCCTCCTGGAACGCTGGATCGACTACCAGACCAACACCAGCCGCCAGTGGCAACCACAAAGCAGCAGCGACAAATGGAACCGCTTCGACAGCGACCTGAACCAGGCGTACCGGCTGTACACCCTGGCCTTGGCCGGCAAACCGGATATGGCCGGCATGAACCGCCTGCGCGAGCAGAAAGACCTGTACACCCAGTCGGCTTATTTGCTGGCCAATGCTTATGCACAGTCCGGTAAGCCCGAAGCGGCCCGCGAAATCACCGCCGGCAAATGGCGGGAGGATTGGAACTACGACTGGTGCGGCTACACCTACGGCAGCGACCTGCGCGACCGGTCCCTGCTGCTCGAAACCTACACGACGACCGGCGATATGACCCGGGCGCAGGCCATGGTCAACTATATTTGTACCGAGATCGGCGGCGAGGAAAAATGGTACTGGACCACCCAGAGCCTGGCCACGGCGCTGCGTGCGCTCTCGAAATACGCGGCTAAAAACCTCGGTAACAGTGGGGTGGCCTATTCCTACCGGATCGGGGCCGGCGGCAGTTTCAAGAACGGCGACGGTTCGCGGCCTATCGGCCTGGTGGATTTTACCGAACAGGCGACCAGTGCTTCTAAAATTACCGTCAAAAACAGCAGCGGCGCCAAATTGTACGCCCGCCTGAGCGTGAGCGGCCAGAACGCCGTGGGCGACCAGAGCAGCCAGAACAGCAACATCACCGTGGCCGTGCGCTACACCGATGCCAGCAACAAGGTGCTCGACCCGGCCAAGATCGCCCAGGGCACGGACTTTTATGCCGAAGTGACGGTGCAGCGCAACTCTACCCTCAGCTTCCCTTTTAACGAACTGGCGTTGTCGCAGATCTTCCCCTCCGGCTGGGAGATCATGAACGACCGCATGAGCAACATCCCGACCAGCGGCAGCAGCCCCGCCGACTACCAGGACGTGCGCGACGACCGGGTGTTCACCTATTTCGACCTGACCGGCACCGATGCCAAGAACAAGGACACGCGGACCTATCGGGTGCAGCTCAATGCGGCTTATGCCGGCCGCTACTACCTGCCGACCGTCGGCTGCGAAGCGATGTACGATAAGCGTATCCGGGCCAGTGTGCCGGGCAAATGGGTGGAGGTGATTTAGGGGAATTATGAATTATGAATTATGAGTTATACTGGGGCTTTCTTGCTTTTGGGCGGGGAAGCCCTGGTTTTTGGGGGTGGGTCAGGGCAAACGCATCAAAATCGTTGATTTAAAGCCTTATTTCCACAGGGAACGCTCCTGCTGCCATACGGGTGGGCGCAGC
>JBKJKS010000636.1:0-8291 GCA_046597295.1 Saprospiraceae bacterium | reverse complement strand
AAAGAAGACCCAGTTCATTCGCCAGCCAGAGTATCCCGGCGGCCCGAAAGCACTCACCCAGTTTATTTACGCCCAGCTGCGTTACCCGCCGACGGCACTGGAAGCCGGTACGGAAGGCACCGTGCTGGTGGACTACGATATTGATTATCAGGGCAATGTGGTGGCTACGCGGGTACTGCAGGGAATTGGCCACGGCTGTGATGAAGAGGCCTGTCGCCTGGCCCGCCTGCTTAAGTTCGACGTACCCAGGAATCGGAATATGAAAGTGACCTTTCACCAGAAGCTGCGGGTCCAGTTCAAAAAGCCGGTGCCCGTCGCTGCGCCAATTATGCAGGTCAGTTATACGGTCACCCCAACACCGCCACTTGCCCCCACCACTCCGGTGGAAAAACCGGCCACCGAGACCTATTCCTACACGTTCCAGTTTTAGTTCTTACCCCTTCTTTTTTAGCACCACGACGACACGACGGAGCACGACGCTTCTAAGAACTATTGCGTCGTGCATCGTCATGTCGTCGTGGTGTTTATTCTCTGGAACGCAAGGAAGGGCTCAGAACTCAACCTCAAACGCTCCGGCGTCCGGCATCGTGGCGTTGCGCATTTTACCGTCCAGGTCCACATCGATGCCGGGCACGGGCAGGGCATAACCATTGGCGATCGAATGCAGCGAATCGAGCCGGTAATTATCCCGGTCGGGATCCAGGAAGAGGGTATCCTGTGGTGTAGCATTTATGCAGGGTTGACAATGGTCCAGAAAGTCCGGGTAGGCATTGGGTTTCAACAGGTCTTTTACCCGCACGATGCAGTGTTCGAGCTGGTAGTCAAACTGACTGGGATCATTGGTGGAGAAATCGGCCAACGTCACCTGATCGGCCTTGCTACCGTAGAAAATGCAGTTGCGAAAGCGGGCTTTGAGGGGTTTTACGTCGTAGTCATTGCAATTGGGGTCGAGGCATAGCGCGTTGGTCATGCCCAGCGCTTCGCCGTCCACGCCGTAGCTGGCGGCCGTGCAGTATTTAAAATCATAGTTGCCACCCCATTCCAGCTGGATGCAAAAGGAGGTATTGTTATAAAAAAGACAGTTCTCCGCGTCGATCTTCGCCCGGTAAGCGATCAGCCCGCTGTTGGAAGTATTGTAAATCTGCACATGGCGCAGGGCGACGTCCACCTCCGGATCGACGCGCAGCCCGATGATGGAGTTGCGGATAATGCAGTGTTCCAGGCGGTGGCCGGCGGTACTGTCCTGCAGCCACAGCCCCACCCACTGGCCGGGCGCGGTGTTAAATTCGGATTCCAGCCGGTCCCCCTCAAAAATGACCGGCCGGTCCTGCTTGCCTTCCACCAGCAGCCGGCCGCCATTGGTGACCGCGATGTAACCGTCGTTGTAGCGGTACACAGCCGTATCGGTGATCAGCGTACCCAGACCGCCGTGCACGTAAACATGGGTGCCCGCCGGTATACGCAGCGTGCAGCCGTCGATCACCAGAATGCCGTAAATGACGTAGGGCAACGAATCGTCCCACACGATTTCCTCGCCATTGGTGCACTGATAAGCCGCCGCCCCACCCGCTCCAAAGCGAGAAGGCAGATAATTGGCATTCTGTCCGAAGGCTTCGAGCGTCACGGTCTGCACATTGCCGTTGGTCTCGAATACCAGTGCCTCGTCGAGCACGAAGGGGCTGGCACTCACCGGCTGGTTGGGATTGATGGTGACTTCGGCGAATATGTAGAGGCTGTCATTGGGCGCAATCTCCAGATCGCGCTGGTCATCGCCGGGCAAACCGTCCACGTTGAGGTTGAACCGTGACGCCGCGCCATTGGCCAGGTAAATCCTGGAAATCCGGATGCTTTCCGGATGGCGGTTGTAGATTTTCAAAATCCGCGTGGCTGAGCCCAGCTGGGTGAACACGGTATCGAAGCGCAGGGTATCCGCGCTGAATTCCAGCTTATCGGCGCCGTCGGTGGTGAAGCGTTCCTTTTGGCAGAAAGTGAGCAACAATGCCAGCGTCGGGAGCAGGAGCAGCGCGGTTTTGAGCCGTTGAGTCATAAATCAGTTTTTTTAAAAGCGGGCAAAGGTAACCAGCGGCAATCGCCTTGCGACTGATGTTTCCAGCTCCTGTCGTCAAATAGACCGCTATGGGTTGCCTGCTGCCGTTGGTTCCCAGCAGTTTTGTTAAGGAAATTAACGTTTTAATCCAAAAAAAGCCTTGCTCTTCTGTCTGGAGAGCAGGGCTTTTCAGACAAGTATAGTTTGGTTAGTCTTTTAATTAGCGGTTCATTTCCGAATCATATTTGGAACGTGCCCTTTTAGAAGTCTAAAAATCAAGGTTCCGGCCGGATGTTTGCAAAACTTTAACATCGTATTTTATCAGCTTTTAACTTTTTCTTAACGGCCTTCGTTAGTTTTGCATCGCCTTCGCCCCGCCAGGAATTCAGGTGCTTGGGGAAGGGGTATATTTTGGCTTAAAATGGCGCAAATACCGAGCATTACCGTGCTGATTCCGGCCTGGAACGAAGAACAATCGCTGCCGCTGGTATTGGCCGGTCTCCCAAAAAGTTGGGTTCGACGCGTGATCGTTTGTGATAATGGCTCTACTGACCGGACTAAAGCAGTAGCGGAAGCCGGAGGGGCGGTGGTAATTGAGCAGCCCGAACGCGGTTACGGCAATGCCTGCCTCGCCGGGATGCGTTACCTGCAAAGTTTAGCGCCGTCCGAACAGCCCGAAATCGTGGTTTTCCTCGACGGTGACTATTCCGACTACCCCGAGGAACTGCCACTGGTCGTGGCCCCCCTCCTGCAAGGCGAACAGGACATGGTGATCGGTTCGCGGCGGCTGGGCGGTATGGAAGCGGGGGCGATGACTTTTCCGCAACGTTTCGGCAACTGGTTGGCTCCCTTGTTGATCCGCTGGTTTTACGGTTACCGGTTCAGCGATCTGGGACCGTTCCGGGCCATTCGCTGGGATAAGTTGCTGGCCCTGGACATGCAGGACCGGAACTTTGGCTGGACGGTGGAGATGCAGGTCAAAGCGGCCAAACAAAAATTGCGTTGCACGGAAGTGCCGGTACGTTACCGCAAAAGAGCGGGTGGTAAAAGCAAGGTCTCCGGTACTTTACGCGGCGCAGTGCTGGCAGGTTACAAGATCATTGCCACCATCTTTAAGCACCTTTAATCCAGTGAAAACAAATTAACGGAAAAATTCAATATCCACCATATGTTCGGTCTTCATTCCCTTTTTCAGGCCTTCGAGTATCAAGCCTTCGTCGATTTTGGCTATTTGATGCTGCTGGTCTACTTTACCGCAATGAGCGCGGTGACCATTTACTGTTTGCTGCAGTTTCACCTGCTTTACCTCTACAAGCGTCACCACCGCGAGAATCCAAACATCGAATACACCCAATACGCTGCCAACGACGAACAGGTGCCGTTCGTGACCGTACAGCTGCCGATGTACAACGAAATGTACGTGGCCGAGCGGATCATCGATTGCATCGCCAAGCAAGAATATCCGAAAGACCGTTTCGAGATCCACGTGCTGGACGACTCGACCGACGAAACGGTCGGCATCGTGGCCGCTAAGGTGGCGCAGTACAAAGCACTGGGTTTCAACATCGAACACATCCACCGGGTGAACCGCCAGGGTTATAAAGCCGGCGCTTTGCAGGAGGCCATGCCGAGGGTCAACGGAGACTTCATTGCCATTTTCGACGCCGATTTCACCCCGCGCTACGATTTCCTGCGCACGACGATGCCGTATTTTGAAAATCCGAAAGTGGGCATCGTGCAGACCCGCTGGGAGCACATCAACGCCGACTACAGCTTCCTGACCCGCTTGCAGGCGCTGCAACTGAACGTGCACTTTACGGTGGAACAGGCCGGCCGCTCCTATGGTAACCTGTTACTGCAATTCAACGGCACGGCGGGCGTCTGGCGCAAACAAGTGATCGGCGAGGCCGGCGGCTGGCAGAGCGATACGCTGACCGAAGATCTCGATCTGAGCTTCCGTGCCCAGATCCTGGGTTATAAAATTCAGTACCTGGAAAAGCTGGGCAGCCCGGCGGAATTACCGGTGGAAATGAACGGCCTGAAAGGGCAGCAATTCCGCTGGAACAAGGGCGGCGCGCAGAATGCCCGCAAACTCCTGCACCTGATCTGGAAAGAAAGCGGCAACAAACTCAACCTCATTCAGAAACTGCACGCGACCAGCCAATTGCTGGCCTATGGGGTATTCCTCTGGGTCTTTATCGCCGCAGTCAGCAGTATACCCCTGGCCTTCGCTTTCAGCGAGCTGGGTATTTCTACGCACTTCCTTTCGTTCTCGGTATTGGGCCTGTTCTCGGTGGTCGGCATTTCCTACACGGCCAACATTACGGCGGCACTGCACCGCACCGCACCGCCCACGTTGATGGAAAAACTGCGTTTCCTGGGCTTGTTTATTTCCTTCATGCCCATTTCGATGGGACTGTCGCTGTACAATGCGATCGCCGTCATCGAGGGCTATCGCGGTAAGGCTTCCGCTTTCGTACGGACCCCGAAATTCGGTATTGACGGGGAGCAGAAGTCCTTTCAGAAAGCCAGCTATGTAGCGAAGAAAATTTCCTGGGTCACCATTGCCGAAGGGTGCATGGCCCTCATCTTTGCCTCCGCAGTCGTGATGGGCATTGCGACGCATAACACCGCCTTTCTGCTGTTTCACTCCATGCTGGCGATGGGTTTCGGGACAATTTGCTACTTCTCCATCAAGCATTTGCGTTTTCGCTAATCTGAAACTGTACAACGGTCCTCCGGGTCCGTTGCCCCTTCCGGTGAATATCGACGGACCTGGAGGTCCGTCGTACACGATGCGCAGCAAAACGAAAAACAAACCATGGACGTCATCCCGATCATTCGGGGTGGCGTTCGTGGTTTAACGGACTGTACGACGGACCTCCAGGTCCGTCGAGCCCCGGGCGGGCCTGGAGGTCCGCCCTACACGCCTCTTTTTAGGGCAATTTTAACCAGCGGCTTTGCTTTCGGCAGGAGATGGTTAAACCGTAGTTAAAGCCACCGAACGGGCTTTCAACTTTGAGGTCCGGTCGGCCATCTTTGGCATACCAATGTTACATTTCCTGACCTATTCATACTTATGCTATGAAACCAATCTTCTTTTTCCTCGTCGCCAGCTTTTTAGGCGTTTCCTGTTCCCAGTCTTTTTATTACCGTCCCGCCGCTGACCAGCCCGAACAAACTGCGGTAATTTACAACCAGGGCGTTCCCTCGTTGCGCGCCATCGTACCGGATGCCGAAGTAGCGACCGACCTTACCTCGCAAGGCCAGAGTATGCTGAATTTAGGGGTGTTTGTCCGCAATGACGGCGATTCGCTGGTGACCTTCCTGCCCGAAAGCGTGCGCGTGTATGGCTTCAACGCCAGCGGCCAGCGCAAAGAGTACCGGGTGTTCAGCGCCGAGCAGTTCATTCGACGCCGTAACCGGCAAAATGCCATCATCGCCGGGGCAGTCATTGTGGCTACGGTCGCCACGGTGGTTGCCATCAACAACGACGTGAACAGCAATCCCGACGTTGAACCGGGCAATGGCTACTACAACGACAACAACAGCTGGTGGTGGTGGGCCTGGTCGGCGCCGCCCATCTGGATCGGCCCCGATGCGCCGCCCCCACCCTACGCTTCCGGCGACGGCTTGCTGCGTGCGCAGACGCTGTACGCCGGCGAGTCGGTGCAAGGCCTGATCAAGGTGAAAAGCGACCCCGAATTCCGGGAAAAAATCCTGGTGGAGGTACCGGTGAACGGCGCGTACGCGAAGTTTGTCTTTGGTACGCAGCAGCGGCGGTACTAAGCAGGAAAACTTACAATCGCCGGAACCGCCTACCTTCGCGCCATGTCCGGCGCTACCCGCACGATTATCCGCTACGCCGTCAGTGCCGCTTGCTGCGCACTGACGGTTTTTCTTGGTTATTACGTCCAGCGCACCGAGTTCGGGTGGTTGCTGGCGGCTTACGGGTTGTTTTTCGGGCTTTATCTGGGCGTTATCCGGCAAAAAAACCTGTCTGACGCCGAAATCAAATGGTATGCCGCCCTGGGTATAGCCCTGCGCTGTCTGCTCCTGTTCAGCCTGCCCAATCTCTCCGACGATTTCTACCGCTTTCTCTGGGATGGCCATCTGACGGTGGCCGGTGTACATCCTTTTGCCCATCCGCCGGCCTGGTTCATGGCGCAGCACCAAGTGCTGCCTGGCCTGAGCCCGGAACTCTTTGCCCGGCTCAATTCGCCGGATTATTTCACCGTGTATCCACCGTTTTGCCAGGCCATTTTTGCGCTGGCCGTGTGGGTAGCGCCACAGAGCTGGTGGGGTGGCGTGGTGGTGATGAAAGTGTTTTTGTTGGCGGGCGAATTGGGCACACTGTGGCTGTTCCATCGCTACTGGTCCGTTTTGTCGGGGAACAAAGTGCTGCGGTACGCCCTGAACCCGCTACTTATCCTGGAGATCGTGGGCAACTGTCATTTCGAGGGGCTGATGATTTTTTTTCTGCTGGCCGGTTGGCAGATGCTCCAGCGGAACCGACTGCCCGCAGCGGCGGGCCTGTGGGCCCTGGCCACCGCGACCAAACTGTTGCCGCCGCTTTTCCTCCCGCTGGCCTGGCGCTGGCTGGGCTGGCGACAGGGCTGGATATTTCAGCTGCTGTTCGCGGGGGCTTGCGGACTGCTGTTTCTGCCCTTGCTGGATAAGCAGGTGCTGCTGAATATGTCGCAGAGCCTGGGCCTGTATTTTCAAATGTTCGAGTTCAATGCCAGCCTGTATTACCTGGCGCAGGCGGCCAGCCGTTGGCGGACCGGTTTTTACTACGTGGAAATCATCGGCCCGGCCCTGGCCCTGGTAACGCTGGCCGGAACGCTGTGGCTGACCATGCGGACCAGCCCGCCGGGATCGGCGCAGCCCCGTCGGTGGACGCTTCCGGAGACCATGCTCTGGGCATCTTTTCTATACTTAAACTGCGCTACCACGGTCCATCCCTGGTATGCGACGGTGCCGTTGGCGCTGGGGTTACTCACCGGTTGGCGCTTTCCAGTCCTGTGGTCGGGCCTTATCATGCTGTCGTACAGCCATTATGCCGGTGGTGGCTCGGCAGAAAATTACCAGTTGATCGGTTTGGAATATGGCCTGCTCTGGATTTTTATCCTGGTTGAATTATTGATAAAAAAACAGTCGGCATCTTGCTTACTGATCAGACGGCCTGGAGCCGGCAGCACAGACACAATGCCGTCTGAATACTCCAAGACGTCCGACCGCTAAACGTCAAGTGGAAGGCATAAAAAAGCCCGGATTCCTCCACTTGGAGAAATCCGGGCACATCCATTTTCATTTATTCACTTGCAAATACTGTTATTCATTTTGCGGACGCGGGACCACTTCCCACACGTCATCGCCCGGCCGGTCAATGGGCAATTGGCCCAGCCGGCCATAGCGCCGCATATCTATCCAGCGGTGCCCTTCGCCATACAGCGAATAGCGGCGTTGCCGGAGCATTTCATCGATCAGTGCTTCTTTGGTGAGCGCACCACCGTAGGGCGCCAGACCGGCGGACATACGGATGCGATTAAGGGCTACGACGGCTTCGGCCAGGGAAGCGGCGTCTCCTATTTGAATCTTCGCTTCGGCATACAATAAGACCAGTTCCTCATTGCGAATGATCGCGATGGGCGACGTATTGGAGGCATAGACGTTGAAACCGTAGCTGCCGGACAATCCAGCCTGGGTGGGCGCGTCGGCGCGCAGGAAGGCCTTGCTCAGGCGCGTATCGCCCGCTTCCGCATCGGTGATGAAGGACGGATGGACAATGCGGATTTCGCCCGTGGCCGTCGGCGCCTGGTACAGTTCGTTCAGCAAGTCGCCGCCGGCGATGGCATACACGTAATTAGCGCCCAGGTGGAGGTCACCGTTCAGGTCGAAAAAAGACCCGTTGAGGGCAGTCAGTACATTAGCCCACTGTTCGCGGTAGGCATTGACCCGGGCAGCCAGGGCACGGTTGAATTTAGCAAAATCGGTCGGGGTCGAAAATCCGGCGAATCCGGAGCGCAGAACGAAGGGAAACGAGGGGCCGCCGGCATCCAGGTCCACCTTTCCTTCTTCCAGTAGCCGGGAAATGGCATCCAGGGAAGCGTTTTTATCCAGAAACGGTCCGAGGTTGGTCGGATCCGCCACATCGACCCGAATGCCATTGGTATACTGCTGGTTGAAGGCCATCAGCAGTTCGTGGGCCTTGATCGTTTTCGAGAAGCCAAGCGTTGCCCGG
>JBKJKS010000621.1:0-4922 GCA_046597295.1 Saprospiraceae bacterium | reverse complement strand
TGACTGTCCGTATTGCCAAAAGCCACGTCCATGTTGCAGCCGCCATTTCGGGTGCAGTCCAACAGGGCGTCTCCGAATTTCCAGTAGCAATTGAAATCCACCTCGTTCAGGCGGGAGTTTTGCAGCACCCGTTTGGAGGTCATGTTGCGCACACCGGTATCGAAATCAAGGTCATAGCTGTACGGTTCGGCATGCGAGGAGCTGACCCAGCGTTGGCCATCCGTGCTTCGCCGCTGGATGACCAGATTCCGCTGGGGGGTGTTGACCGCCGTATTGAACACCAGCCGGCCAAATTCGTCGCCCACCACATAATCGTCTTCCCCCACCACGACGACCAGATGCAGATCGGCGGGTAAATCGGCATAGCCCGCCAGCCGGGCCCCTCTGAGGGGGCCGCTGCCGGCTTCGCAGAGCAGCATGGACGAGGGTTTCGGAATGCCGTGCCGCTGCCAGTGTACGCCCAGGTTGGAAGCGATCACCCCGCCGTAGGAATGGGCAAAATAAGCCACATGGTCGGTTTTAGGGCGCACATGGTCGCCTTTTTGCAGGGTGGTCAGGGCATTGCGAATGCCCTTGGCGGCATTGGCCGGAAAAACATCGGCCCGCGGCCAGACCAGGTTGGTCTGGTAACGCGGGTAAATCACGATGTTGCCCTTGGCCACCAGGTGCTTGATCCACTTGCCGTAGGCCATCGGGTTATAGGCGCCGTAGCCGTGCAGAAAAACCACCACTTCCGCCGAATCGGGTTTCGGATCGGCCGGCTCAAACAGCCAGTAACCATCGCCCGTAGCGGCGCTGTCGTAGAAAGCAACCGATTCGTGGATATACTCCGCACCGCCCGGGCCAGTGAGCGGCTGACCGGCGTAAGGCGTGCCCTGGGCGGCGGCGAAAAGTCCGCGAAAAATCAGCGGCGACATGGGCAACAGCCGGCGCAGGGTCTGCTGCCAGCGGAGGCGTGACCGGTTACGGGGAATGGCTGGGGTGGACGAGTTCGACTGGTTGGGCACGATAAATTGTTTTAAGTCAATGGCTTTGGCGGCGGGCCTTTTTTCTTCACCTGGTGACCGCCAGTCCCTTACCAGGGCATAAACGGTTGGGAAAAGAGGGCTTAAACGCCGAAAGCGGCTGTTTCGTTTTTCAGCGTTTGGTAAAAAAAGCGGGGTGACTGTTAATCTTTCGCGCCGACTGCCGGCGCCACGATTTGAAATCCATCCGGGTGACGGTTACTTTTGCCCGCCACACCGTGGTGCTCAAGCCTAAAAAATGGTAAGATTTCTGTTTGTACTTTCGATCAATAGCCTCCTGTTGCTGGCTTGCCAAAATGAAGCGCCGGCATCCGGAATGCCTCCGGCCCCTAGTCCTGTTGTCGCCACGCCGCCGCCTGCTCCAGACACAATTCAACCCGATAGCCTGCCGCTGCCGCCGGCCAGGCAGAAACCCATCCGACCTCCGGTAATCGACGTCGAAGCGGATGCGGAAGTCCAGCCCGAGAAGTCAATACCGCCATCGGGTGTGCCTGACCGCGCCACCCCGGCGCCGGGCAGCAAGTCCAAGACGCCGGCACAAAACGGATTCGCCGAAGTAACGGCCCTGGACCGCTCCATCCGGCTGGACATCCGCTACGCGACCGCGGACAATTTTACGAAATCAAAAATATACGATTGTCCGCGCTGCCTGCTGCGACCGGAAGCAGCAGCGGCCATCGTGGAGGCGCATAAGATGTTGCAGCAGAAAGGCTTCGGGTTGAAAATGTTCGACTGCTACCGGCCCCGGCCCTACCAGCAGCGGCTGTGGGACAAGGTGCCCGACCCCAACTACGTGACGCCACCGGCCAAAGGCTCCATGCACTCGCGGGGCGCAGCCGTGGATCTCACCATCGTGGATGCCACTGGTCGCGAACTCGATATGGGTACGCCCTATGATTTCTTCGGCGTAGCCGCCCATACCGATCATACCAACCTGCCGGCCAAAGTGCTGACTAACCGCCGGCTGTTGCGCGAAACGCTGGAGGCCGTCGGCTTCAAGGGTATCCGCACGGAGTGGTGGCATTTTTCCTATCAGGGCAAAAGCTATCCGCTGTCGGACTACGTATGGCCGTGCACGAAGTGAGGCAAGCCCCTTAGTTCATGTTGTAGTTTACCCCGAACCGCACCAGCCGCCCCGGCTGCGGATTGTACAGCAAATCATCGGGCGTGCCCGTCGCGTCCAGTCCGGCATAGCGCCGGTTAAACATGTTCTGCAGCTGGAAATAGACCAGGAAGTGGTTGGACAGGAAAATTTGTGCGCGCATATCCCAAGTGCGGAAGGTGGGGTAGCGTTCCTGGGTAGCCCGCTGCACCTGGTCCCGGTACAGCACGGATTTGCTGAGCGTACTGGTCTGCCGGTTGGAGGCCAGCATCATTTCCAACTTATTGATATTGAACACGAAACGTACCTGTGTCTGTAAACGGGGGGCATTGAAAACGTCGCCGGTGGCAGTACGCTGGTCGCCATACCATTCGCGGCCGCGGGCATACTGAATGAAAACCTCCGTGCGGCCACTCAACTGGTAGCCCTTTAACCGGTCCGCCTTTTGGTAATTATAATCTTCGGAAACAAACAGACCCTGTAATCCCCACATGGACATGGCCAGGCCCGGCGTGTTCCGATAGCCGTAGGTCCACAGGTCGTTGGGTCCGGTCGGCGTCTGTTTTTGCAAAAAGCCCGGGCGGATCAGGTGCGTCCCTTGTTGCTGAAAAAAGGTCAACTGCGCCCGGTAGCCCTGTTTGCGGTAGCGTACGCCGGCTTCGTAGGAGCGAATGATCTCGGCGATTTGCGGTCCCCCGCGGCCCGGCAACAGGGCGCTTTCGCCGGTACCCGAATTACTTACGTACAGGGAGTAAGACTGGGCCATCTGGTAAAAAGAAGGCCGGCGGTAGCCAGCGGCATAGTTGGCATACGCTGACCACACGCTGTCCAGCCGGTAAAAAGCGGCGGCGCGCGGGGTTACCAAGATCAGGCGGTCATTATTGACCGAAAAATTGGCAGCAGTGCCCGCCAATAACGTCCATTTTCGGGTTCGCCACTCCAACTGGCTGAAAACCGTAGCGTCCAGATCCGCATCACGACTGGGCGTAAAAGGCAGGATCTCGTCCGAATTGCCCTGGCCGAGCAGATCCAGTTCCACCGGAACCGCCAGATGGCTCACAGGTGCAACGCCTCCGCTCAGGTTGACCTGCAGCCCGGCGTCCAGGTACAGCCGGGACCCCAAACTGGCTTTCAACCGCGATTCGAACCGGGCATCGAAACCGCCCGCCACCGTATAGCGACTGTTCTGGGCCAACTTAGCAAAAGTGCGTTGCAAGAGGACCGAATCCGGGGTGGCCGGCATCTGCTGTTGATCAAACCGAAAATTGGCGGCACTCAGCCGGTCAAAAATATAGGTGCTGGTGGAGGTATTATTGACGCGGTAATTCAGGATGGAAATGTTCGTGTTGGTGACCCAGCGTCGGCGAATCCGCTGAAAACCCAGGGAAAAAGTCTCGGTGCGCTCGAGCAGCTGATCGGAGGAGTTACTCCAGGACACCGCCAACGGGTTCAGGCCTAAAGGGCTGTATTCTGTGCGGCTCATGCGGTGGTAAGTAAAGTGCAGGCCCCGCCAGGTCAGATTGATGCCAAACAGGCGGCTTTCGTGGGCGGCGGGCACCGTCTTCGGCTGGTTACTGCCCACTTCGGCGGGGATGAAATTCAGGTTCCGGCGGTATAGGGAATCAGACAGACCGAAAGGCCGGTAGTTGTCCAGGTTGAACAGATTCTGGTCGTAGTACAAGTCCGACCGTTCCCGCACGGTACTGCTGCCGTAGGCGCCGAAGCGAAAAATGTTTTTGTCCTTACCCAACTTGCCGCCGCACATCACATCGAGGCTGTTGTAGCCATTGGTGCCGAAAGAAATGTCGGCCTGGGTGAATACGGGCCGTTCGGACTCCTTCAGGATGATGTTGATCACGCCCGCACAGGCTTCATTGCCGTAAATCGCCGATGCGGGCCCGTAGAGCACTTCGATGCGCTGGGCCTGCCGGATCGGCAGCTGCGCCCCGATGGAAATGCCGGCCGCCACCGAAGGTTTCACCGGTACGTCATTGATGAGGATCTTAACGTACTGATTGCCGGAGAGGCCGCGCATCAGAAAAGTCTCCCCCTCCAGCGCATTGCCCGATGCCGACACGCGGATACCCGGCGCCGCCTTGAGTACGTCGCCGAGGGTTACGAAACCGTAGCGCAGGATGTCATCGGCCGTAATGACCCAGACCGACCAGGGTAATTCTTCCACATCTTCCGGGCTGCGGGTGGCCGAGATCGCCAGGGTACGGCGCAGGCCGGGATCGCGGGTCACGATGTCTTTTTCCTGCAGCCGTTCCGGGGCCAGGAGCAGGGTGGAATCGTTCTGGGCCAGCAGCGGGGTGGCCAGCAGCAAAGGGAGCACAAGCAGCAGGTACTTCACAGGTTCCAAATTTTTGGTTGCGCCGTAAATATCCGATTCCGGTAACTCGCACCTGCCGAAAGTTTTCAGAACCGGTGGCTGGGGGAGCTTTTAGCAAAAAAAAGCCGCCACCTCCGGCGAACGGAAATGGCGGCTGGACCGGGTAAGTACCCGACAGATTGGGTAAATACTACTGCTCCACTTTGGTGGCAGCAGTGCTGGTGGTTTTTGCACCGCCTGCACAGCAGGCTTTCTTTCCTCCGGCGGCACAAGCTTCTTTCTTGGTCATCCCGACTTTAGTGGCTTCGGCAGCGGCTTTTGGCGGTGCTGCGTTGACGAAGGCATTCTGCGCCTCATCGAACTGCACACTCACAAAACGCACGTTGCCTTGCTGGTCGGCTTCTTTACGCACGAAGCTCAGCGTGCCATCTTCTGCCTGACGCTTTTCGATGGTGGGATCGGC
>JBKJKS010000567.1:0-3644 GCA_046597295.1 Saprospiraceae bacterium | reverse complement strand
ACCGGGGCTACAATGCTACCACCGGCGCTGCTAACCATAATTATAACTGGCACGACGCTATCCACGAGATCAGCCCGCTCAGTGGCGATACGACGAACAACCCCGCCAACAATCCCTGCGGCGTCAATTCCCCGGTGCCCTGCGATGACAACAGCCACGGCACCCATACGATGGGCACGATGACCGGCGACGATGGCCAGGGCAACCAGATCGGCGTGGCCCCGGGCGCTAAGTGGATCGCCTGCCGCAACATGGAGCGGGGTAATGGCAAGCCGTCCAGTTATATCGAATGTTTCCAGTGGTTCATCGCTCCGACCGACGGGAACGGCCAGAATCCCGAACCCGACCGCGCACCGGACGTGATCAATAACTCCTGGTATTGCTCGACGAGCGAAGGCTGTACCAGTCTGGCTATCAATGAATTAATGCGGCAGGCCATCATTAATTTACGCAACTCCGGCGTAGTGGTAGTGGTCAGCAATGGCAACTTCGGCCCCTCCTGCGCCAGTACCTACGGTCCCCCGGCTTACTTTGAGGAGAGCTTCAGCGTGGGCGCCACCCGCGCCGACGATTTCATCGCTTCGTTCAGCAGTCGCGGCCCGGTGGTGATTGACAGCAGTTTCCGGATCAAACCCAATGTGTCGGCGCCGGGGCAGAATATTCGTTCGTCTACACCCAACGGCGGATACGCCAGTTTTAGCGGAACCAGTATGGCCGGACCCCACGTGGCCGGTCTGGTGGCCCTGCTGCTATCGGCCCGTCCCGACCTGGCCGGGCAGGTGGAGCTGATTGAAAACATCGTCGAGCAGACGGCCGTTCCGTTTGCCGATACTTCGCACTGTGGTGGTTTGCCCGGCAATGCCCGGCCCAACCTGGCCTTCGGCTGGGGGCGGGTCGACGCTTTGGCCGCCGTGAATGCGGCCCTGGCCGTGCCCACCAGTCAGCCGTCCACCATTGCGCTGGACGTGCGGGTGTCCCCCAATCCAATGCAGGATAATGCCGTTTTTGAGGTGCAAAACGGGCTGGGCAAAACGACGCTGGAAATTTTCAGTACCGGCGGACAGTTGGTTTTTTCCAAAAACTGGACGGTGCAAAACCGCGAGCTGGTGCTGGTCGGGTTGGCGGATCAACCGACCGGACTGTATTTCTGGCACTTGCGGACTACCGGTGGCCAGGTCAGTGGAAAACTGCTGAAACAGTAATCCCGACTTTATGCACTTTTATTTCCCGACGGAAGTCGGGGCTACGAATACGACGGACTGCAGGCGTTGCACCAGCAAGCTGACGATGCGCCGCATATATTCCGCTTCATTGGCCAGGTAAATGGCCAGTTCCGCCGCGGTGAAATGGCCGATGACGGTACCCACCAGCAGATTGCGAAAACGCAGGTCGCTGCGCACGCTGTGGTCGATCCAGGCCAGGCGACCGGCTTTGGTCAACAGGAAGTAACTGTCTTTACGTTTGTGGATATAGGCCTGGAACAAGGCCGCCAGCAGCGGATGCTGCATTTTGAGCACCGGCCGCAGGGTTTGGTGCTGGAAAGTTTCTTCCGGTCCCGCCTGGCTGCTGTCCAGCTGCAGATCGGGCCGGAGGGCGAGCAGGTGCTGATCGTGCGTTTTCAATTGTCGATGATGTTTTTCTTTTTCACCCGGGGCAGTACCACGCCGTCGAGGTACAGGATGTTGCGGGCATTGGGGGTCGAGTTGTCGTAAATCACCATGCCCGGTGTCGTGCGGCCCGTTTTGCCCTGGCTATCAAATTCGATGCGGAGCGTAGCGGTTTCGCCGGGCATGACCGGGAATTTGGGGAACTGCAGCACCGTGCAGTCGCAACTGGTTTTTACTTCCTTGACGATGTAGGGATAGACGCCCGTGTTGGTGACCCGGAAGGAATCGAGCAGGATGGCGCCGTCCTCCACCTGGCCGTAGCGGATCGTATCGCGGTTCCAGGCGACCGTGGTACGGGGTATTTTATCCAGTCCGGTATTGAGCAGATCCATATACTGCGTGGCCCGGCTCCGTTTTTCCGGGGAGAGCTGGTCATAGGCCTGTTGCACTTCTATATCCAGATTGGCGCCGGCATGGCGCAGAAAATCAAGCAATTGCATCTTTTGGGAGACCGTCATTTTGCGCAAAGCCGGACGAATGTCCTGGGGTGGGGCAGCGCCGGGTTGGGCGGTGACCAAACCGGTGGATAGCACGAAATACAGGATGGCGAGAAAACGGAGGGCAGTTTTCATGGGAATCGAATCAGTTGAGCGTGGGAAGCAAAGGTAGACGGACGGGGTGGGAAAAAACCGCAGCGGCTAAAAAACAAAAACTTCCGAGCCATACGGCGCCGGAAGTTCTGTTAAGTGCGGGAAAGGAGAGTCGAACTCCCACATCCTTACGGACGTACGCCCCTGAAACGTATGCGTCTACCAATTCCGCCATTCCCGCAGGGTTCTTTTCAAAAGCGGGTGCAAATGTAAAAGGGTTTTAATTTTGCACAATGCCTTTTTTCAAAAGTTAGCGAAATATTTTTTGATGAAGTTCCTGATCATCCAAACTGCCTTCCTCGGCGACGTGGTGCTGGCCACGCCGCTGATCGAAAAACTGCACCGTTTTTTTCCGCATGCCCAGCTCGATTTCATGCTACGCAAGGGCAACGAGCGGCTGCTCACGCAACATCCGCACCTCCGGCAGGTATTGATCTGGGACAAGAAAAAGGATAAGTACCCTGGGCTGCTGCGCCTGGCCCGTCAGATCCGCCGCGAACGCTACGATGTCGTCATCAACTGCCAGCGCTTTGCCGCATCGGGGCTGCTCACCATCCTTTCCGGGGCGAAGGAGACGCTGGGATTTGCCAAAAACCCCCTGTCGCGTTGGTTCTCCCGCCGGCTGCCGCATGACTTTGGCACCGTCGAAGCCCCGATCCACGAAGTAGACCGCAATCTTCGCCTGATTGAACACCTGACCGACACCTCGTTCGAGCCGCCCCGGCTCTATCCGGCCGCCAGCGACTTTGCTACCGCCCAAAGGCTGACCCCTGGCCGGCCCTACGTCTGTCTGGCGCCTACCTCGGTCTGGTGGACCAAGCAATATCCCCCGCATAAGTGGCTGGACCTTTTGCAGCGCCTGCCACCGGCACTGCCCGTTTTTCTGCTGGGCGGACCGGATGACCGGCCGGCCTGTGAGGCCATCCGGCAGCAGGCCGGGCAGCCTGGCCTGGTCAATCTGGCCGGGCAAATCTCCTTCCTGGAATCGGCAGCACTGATGCAGGGCGCCCAAATGAATTACGTGAACGATTCGGCGCCTCTTCACATCGCTTCGGCGATGAATGCCCGGGTGACCGCCGTATTTTGTTCCACGGTGCCGGCTTTTGGTTTCACCCCACTCTCCGTCCAGCACTGGATTGTGGAAACTGCTCTGCCTTTGGCCTGCCGGCCCTGCGGTTTACACGGTTATCAGGCCTGTCCGCTGGGTCATTTTGCCTGTGCCGAGACCATCGAAGCACAGGATTTTCCCCTGCCATAAGGTCGGTTTTTTGATTTAACGGTCGATTTTCCCAGTTAACGGCAGTGGTATTAAAAAAAATTCATGATATTAAAGATTTCCACACTTCGCATTAGTCGCGCAAAACTGCCCATATGTCAACAAGGCTAA
>JBKJKS010000433.1:0-6775 GCA_046597295.1 Saprospiraceae bacterium | reverse complement strand
CCCTTTTTTTACGGCTTCCACGGCCGTATCGATGGTGCCGTGGCCGCTGACCATGATGACGGGCGTCTCGGGGGAGAGTATTTGCAGGCGTTCCAGGGCCTCGATGCCGTCCATTTTGGGCATTTTAATGTCCATGATGACAACGTCGAACTTCTCCCGCTGTATTTTGGACACGCACTCCAGTCCATCGGAAGCTTCGTCCACTTCGTAGCCTTCAAATTCGAGGATGTCGCGCAGGGTTCGGCGGATCGGGATTTCGTCGTCGACGACTAATATTTTGGCCATGTCAGGTAGTTGGTAATTAGGTCTTATCCGGTTTTTCACCGGCTGCAGGCGGTCGTCGGCAGCCGGTCTTATACAGCAGAAAAAAGTATAAATTAGGACTGAAAAGGTGGGAGGGGCCACAAAGAAAAATTCTTTTGCCAACTTCCCCTGCACCCCGCTGTTTTAATTTTTGGCGGAGGGGGTGACCTGACCGCGTTTGCACGTTTTAAATGCTCGCTGTTTGCTTATATTTCAGCGACATTTTTTAACAAATATTCAAATTTTTAGCGCTATGATGTCCAAGAACACCTTTACCCTCCTCCTCTTGCTCAGCTCCGTCACCATGCTTTCCGCGCAGTACAACGTTGTTTCGGAAACTGAGCGCACCATGTCGTTCGGCAGCCGCCCGGCTTACCGGCTCGAATTCAAAAATACCAACGTCAACACCGTAGAAACCATGTGGCGGGATTTTGCCAAAAAGAACTTCAATGCCAAACTGAAAAAAGACAAAAGGTCGGGCGAATGGACGGCCAGTAACCTGGAGTCCCCCATGCTGGGCAATGATCGTTTTACCATTTATTCCACCGTGGAAAAAACCAACGATGGCGCTGCGCTGACGGCCTGGTTCGACGCAGGCTCGTATTTTTTAAACCCACGGGACAATGCCAGGGGTAGTCAGGAAATTTCGAGTGCCCTGCAAACGCTTTATTTCGACGTGCGCCGCACGGCCATCGGCGAGGAACTGAAAGAGCAGCAAGCCAACCTGCAGGACCTGGAGAAGAAACAAAAAAGCCTGCAGAAAGAAAATGACGAGCTGCTCAGGGCCATCGAAAACTACAAGGCAAAAATCAAGAAAGCCGAAGAGGACATCGTGGAAAATCAGAAGAACCAGAATTCGAACTTAGTGGATCAGGACGCCCAGCGCCGCCTGATCGGGGAAACCCAAAGCCGGATGAACAACGTGGAAAACGAAAGAAAAAACTAAAGAGACCACCCGGAAGTCCTTCGTCGGAGATTACCATTTTTTGTTTCAGAAGCCCCCATCCGGTCGTGACCGAACGGGGGCTTTCTGCAGCTAATAATATGGTTATGAACCCGTTGAAGCGCCAAAAAGCACGGGTAATCTGGAATAAAAGGGTTAACAAGTTGTTTTATTTTTTATTGGAAAAACCTTGTTTATTTAAAATATTTTGTTTTATTTTTGCGCACCGAAATTCAAACCTGAAAACTTTTGCACTGTGGAAAATTAACCCAGACTTTACACGAATACCGCATTTGGAAAGACGGCCGTCCCGCTCATATATGGAGACTATTGGCTTATAATCCCTTCCCTTTCAATCGGCTACTGTAACTTGCCAGCGGCTGCTTCCGCTGACCTTTTCCACGGCATAAGGCGGTGGAAAACCGTAAACCAATGTGGATAAACCGCCTTGTTTGCGCACTTCTCCACACGCTGCACGGGGTTTCTCCACACTTTTGGCCCACACGGATTGTTTGAAAATACCGCAAGCCTTCGGTTTTCACTACGTTTGTTCCGCTCGCCTTATGCCTTTTTGAACGATGGAAGAACAGAATAAAGACCCGCGCTCCCCGCAGCCTAACCGCAGTAAGGGCCAGCGCCCTGCGGGCAACAATGAAGGCCTCTCGAACTATGTGTTCGGTAAGGTACAGCCCCAGGCCACCTCCCTGGAAGACGTGGTGCTCGGTGCGCTCATGCTCGACCGGGAAGCCCTGCCCCTGGTGATGGATATCCTCCGTCCGGAGAGTTTCTACCTGGAAGCCCACCAGCATATTTACCGCGCCATCGTCCGCTTGTTCGAGCGCTCCAATCCGGTGGACCTGCTTACGGTGACCGAAGAGTTGCGTAAAAGCGGCGACCTCGATAAGATCGGCGGCGGCTACTACCTGGTGGAATTGACCAACCGCATTGCCTCGGCCGCCAACATCGAATACCACGCCCGCATCATTGCCCAGAAGCATATCCAGCGCGAGCTCATCCAGGTGAGCACCCGCATCATCAGGGATGCCTACGAGGATACGACCGATGTGTTCACCCTGCTTGACGACGCCGAGAAAGGGCTGTTCGCCATTACCCAGAACAACCTCAGCCGAACCTTCGAGACCATGGGGTCATTGAGCAGTAAAGTGCTCAAACTGATCGAGGAAGTGGCGGGTAAACCGGAAGGCCTGACCGGCGTACCCACCGGTTTTACCGATCTGGACCGGCTTACCTCCGGCTGGCAGCCTTCCGACCTGATCATTATTGCGGCGCGGCCGGGCATGGGTAAGTGCCTGGGACGCGGCACGCGGGTACTGCAGTTCGACGGTACGCTAAAAAACGTGGAGGACATTTTGCCGGGTGATCTGCTGATGGGTGATGATTCGTCGCCGCGCCGGGTACTTTCCATCGCCCGGGGGCGCGAACAAATGTATTGGGTGCGTCAGAATAAGGGCCTGGACTACCGCGTCAATGAAAGCCATATCCTGGCACTGAAGCGCAGCCGGACTGAATGGTCGCACCAAAATGGCGACATTCTGGAAATTTCGGTGCGTGACTGGCTGGCGCAATCGCCCAAGTTTCGCACGAATTACAAGGGTTACAAAGTAGCGGTGGAGTTTCCGGAAAAATCTTTGCCATTGCCGCCTTACTTTGTTGGACTTTGGCTGGGTGACGGTACGAGTACCAAAGCAGAGATTACGACCACTGATGCTGAAATCGTTGATTATTTGACGGTATTTGCTCAGGATCATCATTTCCAGATTAAAAAACACCAAGCGCCAAATCGTTGTCCCATTTATGCCATTACCGGAGAAACACGTAACAGCCGGAGTGGTCTGTCGCTGCTCAGTGCTTTACGACGCATTGATGTAGTTGGGAATAAACATATTCCACACGACTATCTGATAAATTCCACCCAAAATCGTCTGGCGCTTTTGGCAGGCCTCCTGGACACCGACGGCCACTATCTGGTGCAGTCCAATGGCTACGAAATCACCCAGAAAAATGGGCACCTGGCCCGCCAGATCAAGTTCTTAGGCGATAGTTTGGGTTTTCGCACTTCGATAGCCTCCAAGAAGGCTTCCGTCAAATCGATCGGTTACGAGACCACCGTGTTTCGGGTCCGGCTTTACGGCGACGTGCATACCATTCCGGTACGCCTGTCCCGCAAAGTAGCCAACCCCTGGCAAAGCCCGGTCAACTGGCAGGTGACCGGCATCACGGTAGAAGCGGACGGCGAAGATGATTATTTCGGCTTCGAACTGGACGGGAACGGTCGGTTCCTGCTGGAAGACATGACCGTGACGCACAATACCTCGGCCGTCCTGGCCATGGCCCTCAACGCCGCCCGCGACTTCAACAAAGGGGTTGCCCTTTTCTCGCTCGAAATGGCCAACACCCAGCTGGTGCAGCGCCTCATTTCGATGGAGTCGGAAATACCGGCTTCCAAAATGCGCAACGGCAAGCTGGAAGACTACGAGTGGCACCAACTGCAAAGCACCGTGGAGCGCCTGAGTACGGTGCCGATCTACATCGACGATACGCCGGCGATCAACATCTTCGAGCTGCGGGCTAAGTGCCGCCGCCTGAAAATGCAGCACGACATCCAGCTGGTCATTGTGGACTACCTCCAGTTAATGACCGGCGCTTCGGAAAACAGTAAAGGCGGTGGCAACCGCGAACAGGAGATTGCCAGCATCTCGCGGGCTTTGAAGTCACTGGCCAAAGAAATCAACGTGCCGGTCATCGCGCTGTCGCAGCTCAGTCGCGCCGTAGAGACGCGGGGCGGTACCAAGCGGCCACAGCTGAGCGACCTGCGCGAGAGCGGCTGCCTCACCGGCGATACGCTGATCGTCCATGCAGTATCGGGTCAGCGATTGACCATCAAGGAGTTAAGTGAACAAAGGGAGCGAACATGGGGCAGTACGCCTTCTCTGGACGGGGACATGAAGGTGGCGGCACAACCTATTTCGAATGTCTTTTATTCCGGTCACAAGCTGGTCTTTGAATTAAAAACCCGGAGTGGCCGGCGGATAAAAGCCACAGCCAACCACCCATTTTTTAAAATCAATGGTTGGACACGACTGGATGCCCTGCAAGCCGGGGACAGGATTGCTTTGCCCCGAAAAATAAAGGTCAGTAATCCTTGCAATCCCATGTGCGAAGACGAATTGATTCTGCTGGCGCATCTGATCGGTGACGGCTGCATATTGCCCAAACAACCTTACCACTATACCAGTGAAGACGAGGCTAACCTGGCCATTGTTTGTGAAACAGCACGCCGGTTGTTCCACATCGAGGCCAGAATCGTTCCGCAAAAAAACTGGAGGCATGCCTATCTGCCAGCTCCTTTTCGTTTGACCCACGGGAAAGCAAATCCTATCACGGAATGGTATGCACGCCTTGGTTTGGAGCGTGTGCGCTCTTATGATAAACAATTACCAGCGGCATTATTTCAAAGCGATGAAGCCCGCATTGCGCTCTTTTTGCAGCATTTATGGGCTACAGATGGTAACATTAGCTGGAAGAAACTACGCGGGCGTAAAGATGGCGTAGCCATTTATTATGCGACGACCAGTGCCATAATGGCCGAACAAATTCAGCATTTGTTGCTCCGATTGGGCATCTGGTCTACTTTGCGCATCACTACGAAAGCCGGTTACCGTCCTAATTTCCAGGTGCATGTTACCGGCATGGAGCATCAAACCCAATTTCTCCGGCAAGTTGGCTGCTACGGTAAGCGTGGCCATATCATTCCCGACCTGTTAATATCTTTGGCAGCCATTCGGCCAAATCCTAATACGGATATTATTCCGAAAGAAGCCTGGAAGGCAGTAGTCGATGTGGGCAAAGTGGCTTCCGCGAGTACTTGGCGGGCGATCAGCGCGGGATTGGAAATGCAGTATTGTGGTTCCACGCTGTTTAAATCCGGAATATCCCGGGAAAGGATGAGCCGATTGTCACACTTGCTTGCTTTCGATCCGGTTACCCGCCTGGCGGAGTCCGATATTTTCTGGGATGAGATCGCTTCCATTACGCCGCTGGGCGAAGAAGACGTCTACGATGCAACTATACCGACCACGCACAACTTTGTAGCGAACGATATCATCGTCCACAATTCTATCGAGCAAGATGCTGATATTGTGTCGTTTATCTATCGTCCGGAATACTACCAGATCCTCGAAGACGAGACCGGTCAGAGCCTGAAGGGCGTGGCGGAGTTCATCATTGCCAAGCACCGGAATGGTGCGCTGGATACGGTGAAACTCAAATTCACCGACACGTTTGCCAAGTTCAGCAACCTGAACGACCCGGCTTTTAACGGCTTGGGTGCTCCGCTCACGGGACCGTTTACACCCAGTGTAGTCACCCGCGGTTCGCGGATGAACGACGAGGATATTCCTTTTTAGGGCAATTTACAGTTTCCGCAGCACCGCCACGAACCCGCCACCGGGCGCCAGCTTCACTGGCATAGGCTGACCGCTTTTCAGGCGACTCACCTGACGCCGGTAATCCTGGGCGCAACGGTCGGCATTGGCCCCATCGGTATAGGTTTCCAGCTCGTACTCGCCGGCAGGCAGGAATGCCGTATTCAAGACCATGTCCCGGGCGGTCCAGTCGGTCATCGCTCCGATGTACCACAGGCCATTTTCAGCCAGCCGGGCAACCGCAACGTAGTCGCTCACGCGGCCATCCAGGGCCACCGTTTGCTCCCACACCGCGGGTACACTGGCCAGAAAGCGCAGGCATTCCGGCTCCCGATTGTAATTCGTGGGGCTGTCGGCCAGCATTTGTAATGGGCTTTCAAACACGACGTACTTGGCCAACTCGTGGCAGCGCGTACCGAGCGAAGCCGGGCGGTTAAAAGAAGGCGACCAGTCATTTTGCTGGTAGTTCAGCATGGCGCCGGGCGTATAGTCCATCGGGCCGGTCACCTGGCGGGTGAACGGCAGGGTGACATCATGCTCCGGACCGATTTTCTTGTCCTTATCCCATTTGGCCTGCTCTAACCCGTACACCCCCTCGAAACTCAGCACGTTGGGCCAGGTACGATGCAGTCCGGCCGGCTTATGCGCCCCGTGGAAATCCAGTAACAACTTGTTGGCTGCCCCTTTTTCGGCCATGCGCCAGTAGTATTCCACCGCCGGCTGGTCGTCGCGTTGCATAAAATCAATTTTCAGGCCGCGCACGTCCCATTTTTTCAGCTGCGGTAGCAGGGCGTCAAATTGTTTATCGATGGAGGTCCAGGTCGTCCACAGGATAAGACCGATCTTTTTGGAGCGGGCGTAAGCCGCCAGGTCATCCATGTTCAGATCGGGATTTATTTTGAGCAAATTGCCGGGTTCCGACCAGCCTTCGTCCAATACGATGTACTCCAAGCCGTTAGCGGCGGCAAAATCCACAAAGTAGCGGTAGGTAGCCGTATTTACCCCGGCCCGGAAAGTCACGTCGGGACCGAACACATTGAGGTTGTTCCACCAGTCCCAGGCGATCTTGCCCGGCCGGATCCAG
>JBKJKS010000286.1:0-12332 GCA_046597295.1 Saprospiraceae bacterium | reverse complement strand
ATTTCCGCAAACAGACCAACATGACCTTCACGGATTTTGTGAATCAGTACCGCATTACCCGGGCCAGGACGCTGCTCCTGCAGGGTAAAAGTGTTTCCGAAACCGGTTATGACGTCGGCTTTGAAAGCCTTTCTTATTTCAATAAGTTGTTCAAAAAACTGGTCGGGGAGAATCCTTCGGCTTTTAAAAAGCGGTATTTGAAATGAATCAGTAAACGCCATCTGCTCAATAATGTACCACGATGGTATGCGGCTGTTGATCGTCCAGTAGAGTCACCGCCGGCTCTTCTTGATTGCTGCCATCCAGTACAATTTTCGGCTGGCCGGTTGCCTCAAAAGTGATTTGATACGTCGTTTGGCGATAGCGGTAGTCCATGGAAAACGACGACCATTCTTCCGGCACACAGGGCGTAAAGCGCAGCGTATTTCCCGCCCGTTTTAAGCCGAGGAAGGACTCCAGGATCAGCTGGTACATCCAGCCGGCCGATCCGGTATACCAGCTCCAGCCGCCCCGGCCCGTGTGCGGCGGCACGCCATAGACATCGGCGGCCACCACGTAGGGTTCCACCTGATACAAGGCTGTTTCCTCCGGGCTTCGTCCATGATTGATCGGGTTGATCAACTGCAACAGTTCCCAGGTTCGTTTTTGATTACCCAATTTGGCGAAGGCCATGACCAGCCAGATGGCGGCATGGGTGTATTGCCCGCCGTTTTCCCGGACCCCCGGCAAATACCCTTTGATATAGCCAGGCTCCAGCGCCGACTGGTCGAAGGCCGGATGCAACAGCTTGATCAGGCCCGTTTCCTGGTCCACGAGGTGCGCATCGGCCGCTTGCATGGCCGACTGCACACGGTCGGGGTCGCCGGCGCCGGACAGCACCGACCAGCTCTGGGAAATCGAATCGATTTTACATTCCTCGTTCAGGGACGAGCCGAGGGGCGTACCGTCGTCGAAATAAGCCCGCCGGTACCAGCGGCCATCCCAGCCGTGGGTCTGGATATTTTCCCGCAATTGCCGGGCCTGTTGTGCACATTCGTCGGCAAAGTCAGCCTCCCCTTTCAACCTGGCGATGGGGATAAACCGCATCAACACGTCGTACAGGAAAAACCCCAGCCATACGCTTTCGCCCTGGCCGTGGATACCGACCATGTTCATGCCGTCATTCCAATCGCCCGAGCCAATCAACGGTAATCCATGTTCGCCAAAGCGAAAGGCATGCTGAATCGCCCGCTTACAGTGGTCGAACAGGCTGGTTTTCAGATCGTCAATCAGCGGCAGATCGTAGTAGGATTCTTCATTCGCATTCAACAAACGGCCTTCCAGAAAAGAAACCGGTTCGTCCAGTATGGATGCATCGCCGGACAAGGACAGGTACTGGCTGGTGACGAAAGGCAGCCACATAAAATCGTCCGAACACATGGTGCGTACCCCCCTGCCCTGCGGCGGATGCCACCAATGCTGGACGTCGCCTTCCTTAAATTGCCGGGAGGCCGACAACAAAATATGTTCACGGGCCAGGGCCGGGTCGGTATGCAAAAGCGCCATGACATCCTGCAACTGATCCCGGAAGCCAAATGCGCCCCCGGATTGATAAAACCCGCTGCGACCCCACAGCCGGCTGGACATGATCTGATATACGAGCCAGCCATTGGCCAGGATATTCAAGGCCTGATCCGGCGTCTGGATGCGGATAGCGCCCAACTGGTGCTTCCAGAATGCCCGCACGTTTTGTAGAGCGGTCAAGGCCGTTTGGTGGCCTTTGCTTTGCTGAATGGTCCGGAGGGCTTCTTCCTGGTTTTTTCCGGCGCCCATCCGGAAGATCAGTTCCCGCTCCTGGCCTGCTTCCAGGCGGACGGCCACCTGGATGGCCGTACAAGGATCCAGGCCGGCGCCGGACTTGCCAGATAGTTTTTCCCGCCGCAAACCCAGGGGCAGTTTCAAGTCGGCATTGCGGCCGATGAACTCGGCCCGGTCGCAGGTAAAGCTATACGGTGTTTCGTCGGTATCGAAGAAGGCGACCCGGTCGGCAAATTCCGTGCTGTATCTGTTCCGGGCGATAAATGCCCTGGTTTCGGGGTCTTGCTCCGTCACCACATGCAGCAGGGAATGGGCCCGCTGATGGCCCAATGCCCATTCGACAAAACCGGTCACGCTTAGCTTCCGGGGTCGGTTTGATAAGTTCCTGATTTTTATGACGATGAATTTAACGGCGGCTTCGAGGTCTACGTACACCCAAACCTCCGAGCGAATACCGTTTTCTTCGTGTTCAAAGACGCTGTATCCAAAACCATGGCGGGTGATATAATTGGAATGGCCGGAGGCGGGTAATGGCGAAGTGGACCACAGCTGCCCGGTCTCCTCATCGCGGATATAATACGCCTCTCCGCTCGTGTCGGTGATCGGATCGTTGTACCAGGGGGTTAAGCGGAATTCGCGGGCATTTTCAGCCCAGGTATAGCCCATGCTGCTTTCCGAAATTACCGTCCCGAAGTGGCGGTTGGCCAGCACATTGACCCAAGGCAACGGTGTTGTGGAGCCTTTCCCCGAAAGGATCACGTATTCACGACCATCCGCTGCAAATCCCCCGTGTCCGTTATGGAATAACAAGCCGGCTGGTCGGGGCAGTAATTTTTCAACGGTGTCGCGGCTACGGGTGGGCATTAGCATTGGAATACCGGTCTTCAGGGCCATACGCTGGGTATTCAATTGCTCAGAAAGCGATCCGGCGGTATCCGAAATAATTACCCGGGCGACTGTTTGCAGCAAAACCCGGTCCTCTTCCGGCATCTGGTCGTAGGGGCGAACGTAGATCCGGCCCTGTTTGCCGGTATTGCCCAGGCTGATGCCGGCGGCGATCAGGCCTTGAATTTCATCCTGGAGTGCCTGGCGATACGTGCTGGGGTCTTCATTCATAATGACCAGATCCACCAGGAGGCCCTTTAAATGCCAGTAAGCCTGCGCCTGGATCAATTGTTTGACCAGGGTAATGTTGGAGGAATCCGATATTTTCAACAGGATGATGGGCAGATCTCCGGATATGGAATAACTCCATAAAGCGGACTGCCCGCGTTGATTTTTGGCCAGCAGATTCTGACCGGCTCGCAGGGCCGGATTGGCATAAAGCACGGAACTGGCCAGGCGGCTGTACAGTTCGGCATCCTCGATGGTGGCATTGATCTGCCGCAGGACAACCTGTTTATGCGTCCAGGACAATTCGAAGGCCCGGTCCCGCATATGGCGATCCTGATATTTGTCAATCAGGTGCTGACTTTTTACCCGCGTTTCAGAAATACCGGTGATGACGTCGATAATAATCGTCTTGTTCGGTTCCAGCAGCACCCTGCTCTGCACGGATACGATGGGATCCAGCACGGCCCCTGCGGTGTTGGAAAGGGGCTCCAAGGTTTGCATCACCCGCGGATAAGCGAGGTTGTTGCCCCGACCGATGAAGTTCATCCGGTTGGTTTCGAAAGAAACCTGACTGGCCTCCGCCTGGCTGATCTTCATCAGATGCACCATCCAGGGCGGCGTTTCATCTTTGGATCTTGGTCTGCGGGTGCCCAGAATGGCTTGTTGATGGGCAATAATTTCGGTTTGTACAAACAGGTTGCTGAAAGCCGGGTGCGCATTATCGGCCGCCGCCTCAGCCAGCACGATTTCCCGGTAACTGGTAATTTCGATGTTTACGCCGATCCGGGATTGATTACTTAGGTGAATACGCCGTATTTCTATATCGTCCTCCGGAGAAACGATAATCTCCGTATGCGTTTCGATCTCGCCGTCCACCCGGCGAAACTCGACCCGGCCCTGGGAGAGGTCCGCCGTATAACTTTTGGGTTTTTTCAGCGTCGGATGATAGGCTGCGGACCAGAACTCGCCGGTATCCAGGTTGCGTAAGTAGCAGAAAGAGCCCCAGTTATCCTGGGTGCCATCTTCCCGCCAACGGGTCACGGCCAGATCCTTCCAGTGATTGTAACCGCCTCCGGCATTGGTCACCATCGCATGATAGCTGCCGTTGGACAACAGCTGTACGGCAGGAATGACGGTATGCGGGGTGTTGAAGAGGGTCACTTCCGCGCTGTTGGTGGCGAGCGGTGCGTCTTCCATTTCCGACGATCCCGAATAATAGCCGATCGTTTTGGGAATCTGTTCCTGCAGCAGCAGCAGGGCCGTTTGAAACGCCGGATCCGCTTCAAAACGCTTTTGCATCGGCTGGTCCAGCAACAGGTAAACCAGGGAAAGCAGGCCCATCCCCTGGTGGTGCACCATAAAAGATTTGACGATGGCTTCGGTTTTTCCCCGTGGTAAGCGCGAGGGCGTAAAGTCGATGGCTTCGTAAAAACCGTACATGCCTTCGTACCCTGCCTTGCGCATCCGCTCCAGGTTTTGGTAGGCTGCCTGGGGATGGATCATCAGCGCCATCACGCTCGCATAAGGAGCGATCACCAGATCCTGGCCCAATCCACTTTTGAAGCCCAGACCGGGTACGCCAAAAGCGCGATACTGATAAACCGAACCCGCATCCACTACGTTGTAACCGGATTCTGAAATGCCCCAGGGAACGCCTTTTAACTGTCCGTACTCTATCTGCTTCTTTACGCTGCCCTTGCCGGTTTCATCGAGTAGCGTATTCCCATAATTGGGCATCACCAACCAGGGCATCAGGTATTCGAACATCGAGCCACTCCAGGAAAGCAGCACGGGGGTGTTGCCGGCGGACGTAAGCCTTCTGCCCAGTGCAAACCAACTTTCCTGCGGTATTTTTCCCTGCGCAATGGCTAAAAAAACGCCCAAACGGGCCTCCGATGCCAGCAGGTCGTAATAATTCGTGTCTCTTCTATGTTCGTCCAGGTTGTATCCGATGGATAACAAATGCTGGGAATTATCATATAAGAAATCAAATTCCATGTCCGCGAATCCATCGCTTCTGGCAGCCAAGTCCGCAATCAAATCCATTCGTTCCCGGGCATTGCGGCTGGCTTGTTGCACTAAATCTGGGTAGCCTTCCAACCACGCTGTTTCCTCCGGTGAATGATCGGGAGCGGCCAGGGGGGCCAACTCCTGGTGGATGGTTTGGTCCAATTCCGCCAATTTGGCGAGGCTTAAATTTTCATGGAGGCTGGTCAGGGCGGTGAATTTTTCAGGAACAGGGGCAGCCAGCCAGGGTGCCACCGCAGTTATTTCCCGGCGCATTGCCAGGATCTGGTCGTCAAATGACTTGGACCACCGCTGGGCCTCGCTACCGGCGGGTAAGAAAATGGTGGAAAATAAGGAGCGGGATTGCAAGGCCAGTTTTTCCAACCCCAGCTGGTAGGCACCCAACGAAAAAGCGCTATTTTGTAGTGATTGTTCGGCCTCGCGGCCAAATTCCTCGGCTTGCGCAGGGGGTCCCGGCAAATGCTGTAACAGTATGCGCAGGGTGTCCAGCAATCCGGTGATGGACTTCCGCTCGATACTCTTTTGGGCAGGCAGCGCCAGCAGTCCCTGGCGGAGGGTCAGTAAATAACCGGCCAGGTTGCCGCTATCGACGGTGGAAACATAGCGTGGATGGAGGGGCTGCAACGTCTGGGTATCGTACCAGTTATAAAAATGTCCCGCATGACGATCCAGTTTATCCATGGAATCGAAAGTCTGGCGCGTACGGTGGAGCAATTGGGCCGTCGTCAGGTAGCCGAAATCCCACGCGCCCAGGTTGGACAGGAGGGCCAGGCCGATATTGGTGGGCGACGTCCGGTGCGCCAGGATGGGCTCCGGATATAATTGCAGGTTATCGGGCGGCAACCAATTGTCTTCCGGACCGACCGTGCTTTCAAAGAAGGACCAGGTTTTGCGGGCCAGCTCCCGCAGTCGGTTGCATTGCGGCTGGTCCAGGGTCGATTTGAAATAGGGAAGGGGACGGCTCATCCACCACACGACGGCGGGCGAACCGATCCAGAATAACAGGTAGGGCAAGGCGATCAGCAGATCGAGATAAGACCAGTAAGCCAGCCAGCACAGGGTAACCAAACCCAGCAAAGGAGCCACCCGCATGATTCTATAGGGTACGGCCAGATTTTCCTGCCGATTGGGCAAAAATCCGGACGGATTCCATTCGAGCAGTTTTTTTCGGCTGATAATCAGCCGGAAAAGGGTGCGCATGATCGCGTCGGCGCTGACCAGGGCCTCGTAGGGCAGGGTAATTAGCCCAAAAATGGCTTGCAGGATGGTTTTGGAGGTACTGCGAACGGAGTAGCGGATATGCTGCCACAAGGAGATCTCCTGGGGTTTGCGCAGCATGCCCCAGGTGGAAAAGATCAGCGGCGGTAAGATCGCCAGGGCGGTCACGAAAGTGATCCAGAACCAGGGGTCCGGCAAGACGACCCAGCCGAGTATCAGCAACAGGGTGAAGGCGATCGGGGTCAGGCTGCGCCGCAGGTTGTCAAATATTTTCCAGCGGTTCAGCGCGCTGATGGGGTTTTTTTGCAGCCGAAAGTCATGGGCCGGCACCAGGGGCAGGCACCAGGCCGCCACCTGCCAATCCCCCCGGATCCAGCGGTGGCGACGGGCCATATCCAGGCTGTACCGGGAAGGGTATTCCTCATAAAACTGGACGTCACTGGCAAAGCCACAGCGGGCATAAGCACCTTCCAGCAGATCGTGGCTCAGGATGCGGTTTTCAGGGAATCGGTTGTGCAGCACTTTTTCAAAAACATCCACGTCGTAAATGCCTTTTCCGATAAAAGAACCTTCCTGAAAGACGTCCTGGTAAAGGTCCGACGTCACCCGGGTGTAGGGATCAATGCCCGAGTCGTTTTCATGCAGTCGGGAGTACCACGAACGGGTGGCGCCCTGTAAGCTGATCGCCAGGCGTGGTTGCACGATGCCGTAGCCCTCCACAATGATGTTCCTGACCGGGTCGAACACCGGTTGATTGAGCGGGTGGGCCATGACCCCCACCAACTTCCACGCTGCCTCGCGCGGCATGTGCGTATCCGAATCGAGGGTAATGACGTATTTCACGCTGGTGTAGGTCCGCCGGTCGCCCACAATGCGCGAAAAACCGCGCTCATCGCCGCGTAACAGCCGGTTTAATTCGCTCAGTTTTCCGCGTTTGCGTTCGTAGCCCATCCACAGATTTTCCTGTTTGTTCCATTTGCGCGGCCGATGAAAAAGGAAGAACATCTCCCGATTCATATGGCCATATTTTTGATTCAGGGCGATGATGCCGGCTTCGACCTGGGTCAGCAGGACGCCCTCTTCCGGCAGTGATTCCTGATCGGCGTCTTTAAAATCGGTGGCCAATCCAAAGAGGAGATGGGGGTCCCGGTTGGCCAGAAAGTGCACCTCCAGATTTTCCAACAGTTTTTCCACCTGTTGCGCATGGGCAAGAAGGGTCGGGACCACGACCAGGGTCCGGGCATGGAGCGGAATGCCGGTTGAAAAATCCAGGCGCGGCAAGGGCTCCGGACGAACCCAAAGCGTAATCCACCAGTTGACCAGCGAAAGGGCGAAATGACGCGCCACCAGCAAAGACAAGAGCGCAGTGGCCACCAACCAGTACCAGGTGGGCACTTCCGTATACGCTTTGATAAAAAAGCCGCCGGCAATGGCCAGCGCGAGGAGGAGTGCGGAAATATGGTAGATCGGGCCGGCCAGGCTGCGCACTTTTTTTCCAAAAGCCTGCGCAATGGTCAGCCGGACGTCCGCTCGTTGTTCGAGGAGCGGACGTCCGGGGCCAATCAGGTAATAGCCCACATGTTCCTTGCGCAGGTCCCGGTCATCCTCCGGTTTGCTTTCCCGGGCCAGGTGAAGCGCCAGATCGGCTACCTCCGGCTCGGAAAGCCGGCTCCGCAGGGCAATTTTTTCGACGGCGTGCCGGTAATGGTCCCGGGTGTAAAAATCCATGTGCGCATAGGTCCCGTGGAGGTCCGCCCGGAGGCTCTGTTCGACGGCGCTCATCGTTTCCACAAATTCCCGCCAATCCATTTTGGCCAAAAAACGCAGGCTGCCGATGCTGTTGCTTACCGAGACCTGACTGCCCGCTTTTTTTTGGTTTTCGGCCAGCACCATGGAGCTGATGGTATCGCCGGTTTCGGCCAGGTGTTGCTCCATCCAGTTCAGGGGTAAGGTCAGACCGGCCCCTTTCCATTGCAGTTTCCGGGCGAACTCCGCGACGAACGCACTGGCGATGGGTGGATTTTCGCGGGCCATGTCGGCGATCGTCAGCACCAGATCGCGCGGTTTTTCTTCCGCACTTTTTATGAGCAGGCTGGCCCAATGATTCGCCAGTGCGGCTTCCTTGCGATCCTTGGCAATCTGGGCGGCTACGCGGCTGAGGTTCTCGATCAAGGCCAGCCGGAGCATAATGGGAATGGCCCATAATTCGCCGATAGTCAGATGATTCACTTTCTGATAGGCGGCAATAAAGCTGCTCAGACTCTGAATATTGACGTGCCCATCGCTGTGGGAGATGATCTCAATGGCAATATCGTAGACCCGCGGGAAGCCGGCATACCGGCCGTTGCTCAATCTGGGCAAACCCTGGCTATATCCTTTTGGCAAATAGCGTTTCCCGATCCTGATCTGCTCTTCGATCAGGTAAAAATTGTCGAGCAACCATTCGTCGGCCGGGGTGATGGCTTTCTTTTCCAGTACTGCCTCCTGCAACATGTTGGTGACCCGCAGCAGCACATCTTCATTGTCCGATAACAGCTTTAAAAGGCGCTCCGCTCCTTTTTCATTGCTGAGCTGGTGCAGCTCGGCCAGGTGGCCGGCGTGTTGCTCCATCTGTTCCGTGCTGTACAGGTCCGATCGTAAAGGCTCCTTTTGCTGGTCATTTTCAATTACCCGGATGATGGTATCTATGATGGACATATAGAAAAACTTTCTATTTCAAAATAAAATTGCCGACCGCGCATTCCAGACATCGTTTGGGGTTACAATACCGCGTTTTGAGGTGCAGCAGCGCCTGGCCTTGATAAGCATGACGCGCGCGCATACCCAGCGCGGCCCAGCCATCCAGTACGGCATTGCCTTCCGCCGGCAGTTCCTCCAGCAGCCGGAGGGCGCGGTTTTGCAGATCGGTATCCCCTTTGGTGCGCCCGTAGTGAAAAAGGAAAGGTACGATGGTATTGATGATCAGCAAATGTATAAAATCGCGGCCCGGCCGCTTGGTCCGCAACAGAGAAGTTTGATCAAATTGATAGTGGGTCAGCCAGTAGTCGGCCGGCTGCACGGCAAACAGGTTTTCCAGGCTGCGCAGGCTGTCCGCTGCCAATACTTGGCTGAACAAGTGCGCCGATTGGTGCACCAGCGCTGCGAATTGCGCCAACCGGACCGTGGGAAAGTTGGCCGGGCGCAACCGCAGGAACTTCCATTGACTGGCCGACAACGGCAGGAGTCCGTACTTATGGGCCAGGTGGCGGTACTCCCGCGCCAGGGTGTTCGGATACGCATCTGAAAAATTTTCTTCCAGCAGACCGGCTTGCCCGAAGAGCAGGGCTTCCACCTGCAAAGGGCTGTTTTTGTGCTTTGCCAACACCGGCAGGGGCAGCGCGCGTGCCAGCGCCTCGAAGGGCTCGGCATTGACTTTCAGACCGAAATTGCGGGCCAGCACCTGGTAGAAAGCCACTTCCCAGTGGGTTTCCGTGGCGGTAAGCAGCGCCTCGATGACGGCCGTCTTTTCTTCCATCCGTTCCACCAGCACGCGGTCGAGCCAGTTGAGCCGGATGATGTCGGGGGTGGCGGCAAAAAAATGTTCGCAGGGAATCCAGGCCCGCTCGTGCTCCAGCTGTTGGTAGGTGGCCAGCAGCCGGGGTGGAATGCGGCCTTGTAAAACCAGGCAAGCCAGCCGCGACCCGTCTTTGGCGCGGGTGATGGGTTGGTCTTCTTCCAGCACCACGTGGAGCACCACATTGTCATAGGCCGGGTCTTCCTGGTGGCGGTGGGCCAGCCATTCGGAGGACAGCCGGTGCATTTCGACATTCCCGGCCCAGAGCGTATCGCCGATGCGGAGGCGGGCATTGAAGAAGTCCGGTCCAGCATGGGTGTTATGCTCGCCGGGATGCAGTATTTCGAGGGTTTGCCCTTCGGTCGTGAGCAGGTTTTGGGCATCGAAGCGCCGCCAGCGCCACAGAAAGTGCAGGAAGGATTCGGGCATGGAAGTGGTTTTAACGGCTAATGAGGAAGATGGACCTGCTGGGATCAGGATCTTGTATAAAGGACAATATTGTTTAATTTTGAAAATTCTACCCAGGACAAATATAATTTTTTCAATACAGGCAGTCAGCGTTTTTCGTACGTCTTTTTCAGCAAAAAAGGGGCTACCCCGTTTGCGGAATGTCCCCTTTTGTACCGGATCGAACGGCCTTTAAATCGCCACAAATTTCTTCGTCACCGTGGCGCCGTTCACTTGTACCGATTAAAAATAATGACCTGGGTTCAGGTCGTTGCGCGAGAAAGAGACGCGGTGAGTACCCGCCGGTCTACGGAATTCAAGTCACAACGCCTGCCGACGCTACCGGAATGGGGCGATTAATACGTACCGATTGCATGTCCGCCGGGAGTGCCGGAAATTACTGCCGCTTCAATTTCCAATACACCCCCACCGACACCGAGGGCGCAGCCAGCACATTGCGCCCGTTAAAAGCGCCGGCTACCTGGGCGCTCAGGCCCCATTGGCCGTTGCGCTCGTAGGTCAACCCCAGTTGTGGCGACAGGTATTCCACATTATTGGCAAACAGGCCGTTGATCGAACTGCTGGGGTTGCCGTTTCGGAAAGACGCCACCCCGGCAACTTTGGCCGAGGCCAGGAGCTTTTTCGGCAGCAGCCAGTAGCCGGCCTCCACCTGATAGCGGAATTCTTCGGAAAAACCTTTCGTGCGGTTGTTGACGCCGGCATGGCCGGTGGCATACCAACGCGCCTGCCCGTAGCCCCACTCCAGTTTGAGCAACTGGTTGAATTCGCCATCGCCCGTGTAGAGCAGATCGGCATTTTTGAAATCGCCGCTGGGAATACCGAGCGTGAGCGAGGTACTGATTACCCAGGCGCCTTTGCGCAACAGGCCATAGCGCAGCCCGAGGTCGACGTCGCCGAAAGCGGTATTTTCCAGTCCCCGTTGCAACACGTCGCCGGTCAACGCACCGACCCCCTCATTGACGGTGTTCCGCACCAGAAAAGGAATGTAAGCGATGGCGGTGAGTTTGCTGGTTAGACCGTATTCGCCATAGAAAGCCGTGGTATAATTGCCCAGCACCGTCCCCGCGCCATTGATATCGTATAGCTTGCCGTCCAGTCCGTAGAATTGTCGCGCGCGGATCGAGGTAAAATCAAATTTGAAAAAACCGTGGCCTTTCGGCTGCGGCCAGCCGTCGGCGAATGCGGATTGAGCCGGGAGAAAGGCGGAAAGGAGGGCGACGGCGAAAAGAAAATTCTTCATGCTTTGGAAGTTTTTTAGTTGCCGAATTGCGCCGTGCCGAAACGGACCGTGAAGGGAATGCAATAGATAACGACATAGTCATAGTCGTCGAGGCCTACGCCGGCGGGCACGGCGTATTCCTGCGCACCCTCATTACTGGCCAGGCTGCCGAGGCTCCGGCTATTTTGCGCGTTGAGGCTGCCGGCTGCCGTTTTGGCGAGATAGACGCCCAGATTCGGACCGTTGGAGGCATGAAAATCGTTGCCGAACCGCAGGGTCAGCGCCTGGGCGGTTTGCTGCAACGTGGCGGTTCCTTTGGTGGAGTAGCCGTTGCTGCTGACGAAGGTGCCGGTGCGCGACGTGCCACCCGCCGGTACGACCTCAACGGTCAGCGGCAGGCTAAAAACGCCGGCGACGGAAGCGGTAACGGCGGCCAGGCCAGCGTTCTGTGCAGTCGCCAGTCCATCCGCACTGATGCTCAATACATTCGGATCGGCACTGGCCCACGCTACGGTCTGGCCGGACAGTTCCTGACCATTACTGTTGTACACTTTAGCCGAAAATTGCAGCGTCGCACCCGGCTGCAGGAGGTTGGCGGTGGTCGTGATTTCCACTTTCGCCACGGCCTCCGCATTTTGCGCGACGGTAACCAGCGTGGAGTCGGTCAGGCCGCCGGGGGCGAGCGCGACCGCCCAGGACTGGCCGGGGCTGAGGGCAGTGAGCAAGCCGCTGGCCTCTACTGACGCGACGGAAGGGTTGGACATGCGCCATTGCACCTGCCCGGATTTATCCGCACCCGTTTCGTCGGTGTAGGTGGCGGACAGTTGCGTGGTCTCTCCGACGGTGAGCGATAGGGCGGCGGGTGCAACCACCAGCTGCGGCGCCAGGATTTCGGGAATAATTTCGGTTTTGACACAGGCGGTCAGCAGGAGCACC